>JAFGGR010000091.1 GCA_016930475.1 Clostridiales bacterium
GGGCGGTTTTATCGGCTCCGCTCGTAGCGGCGGCTCGTAAGCGCAAGAACCCCAAAACAGCGATCCATTTTGATATGGTGCAAACCCTGGGGAAAACTCCGATCGATTTTCGAGCGTGGGGCATCGATCTCGCTTCATTTTCGGGACATAAGATCCATTGCGTCAAGGGTGTCGGATTGCTTTTCGCTCGCAAAGGGATCCGTCTTTCTCCGCTCATTATCGGTGGCGGACAACAGCGCGGATTGCGTTCGGGGACGGAAAGCCCCTGGCTTCTGCGCGCCTTTGCTCTGGCGCTTCGTAAGGCCTACGAAGAGATGAATGACGCCTTACCGGGGATCATTGAGTGTAAATACCTTCTTTGTGATAAAATAACGGATCTGGGCGGTGTCGTACTGTCGCCGGAAAGCGCCAGCCCATTCATCGTCAATGCGGCGATGGATTCTTTTGAATCCGAGACCCTGTTGCATGCATTGGAAACATTTGAGATATATATATCGACGGTTTCGGCATGCACATCAAAGAAAAAAAGAAAGAGCCATGTTCTTTCGGCGATGGGCATCGAGGATCAAGTGGCTCGTAATGCCGTTCGATTCAGTTTTTCGAGATACAGTACCTTAGAAGAGATGGATCAGCTGTGCGTCGCGTTGGACCGGATAACCGAAGAATACAAGTTGAAGTGAGAGAATGATGTCGGAATTAACCTATAAACGAGTGATCCTGGCTCGGATCGGCGAAATCGCGCTCAAGGGGTTGAATCGAGGAAGATTCGAGCATCAGCTGATTTTGAACATGAAATTCGCTTTGAGCGAAATCGGATCCTTTTCTGTTTTTCAAAGTCAATCCAGGTTTTGGATCGAGGAACGGGTTGATACGGGCGGTTTCTTAAATGACCGTTCCGCTGAGGATTCGGTAGTGGAGGCCCTGACCAAAGTTTTCGGTCTTGTTTCGGTGAGTCCGGCCAGAAAATTCAGCGGAGGCATGGATGAGTTGATCTCCATGTCCGTCGATTATGTCGCGGATTTGATCGATGAATTCGGTTATCGGACATTTAAAGTCGAGGCAAAGCGCGGCGACAAGCAGTTCCCGTTGAAATCCCCGGAAATCTGTTCGGAGGTCGGTGGTGCGATCCTGAATCGTTTTCCGGCGCTTTCCGTTGACGTTCATGAGCCGGACTTTGTACTGTATGTCGAGATCCGCGAATTCATCTATCTGTACAGCCGGATCATTCACGGCCATCGAGGTCTGCCGGTCGGCACCTCCGGAAATGCGATGCTTCTCCTATCAGGCGGGATCGACAGCCCGGTCGCCGGATATATGATGGCTTCCAGGGGGATGAAGCTCGATGCCGTGTATTTTCACGCTCACCCTTATACGAGCGACCGCGCCAAGGATAAAGTGATCCAGTTGGCCCGGATCCTGCGCTCTTTTTCGGGCAGTATCCGCTTGCACATCGTAAATTTCACGGAAGTTCAGCTTGAGCTCTATAAGAACAGCCCGCAGGAAATGCTGACGATCACCATGCGTCGGATCATGATTCGCATCGCTGAGGCAATTGCGATACAATACGACTGTAAAGCACTGATTACCGGTGAAAGTTTGGGACAGGTCGCCAGCCAGACATTGGAAGCGCTCGTTCTGACGGATGAAGTTGCGGGGATGCCGATCTTCCGCCCGCTGATTGGCTCGGATAAAGAGTTCACGACGTTGATCGCTCGTAAAATCGGCACTTATGAAACATCCATTCTGCCGTATGAGGACTGTTGTACCGTTTTTGTCGCCAAGCATCCTCAAACACGGCCGAAGAGAGACCATATCGTCAACGCGGAACGGAACCTGGACATCGATTCACTCGTACAAAAAGGACTTGAATCGGTCGAGCTTATTGTCATCTGATCACGGAGGAGATTTGTGGAAATCGGGAAGCTGACCAACGAAGAGCTGCGCGAACTGGTTTTTGCGCATTTGCCTCAATTGTCCGAGCGAACGATCATCGGCGCCAATATCGGGGCCGACTGCGCATGGATCGATCTCGGCGATCAGATCCTCGTCGCCTCCTCCGATCCGATCACCGCCGGCGGAATGCAATCCGGAACACTTGCCATTCACGTTTCATGTAACGACATTGCCGCTTCGGGCATCACTCCGGTCGGGATACTGGTCGTCCTTCTGGCGCCGGCGAATGCGACGCGGGACGATATCGTCCGCATCGTGGACCAAGCCTCCGCGGCGGCCCGAGACCTCGGCGTGGATATCGTCGGCGGTCATACCGAGATCACCGGGGCGGTCAATACTTTTGTGGTCACTTCGACCGCTTTCGGATTGATTTCCCGAAAAGCCCCGTTCATTCCCGGAAAGGCTCGTCCGGGCGATACACTTCTGATGACCAAGACCGCCGCGATCGAAGGAACCTGGATCATCGCGATGAATCATCTGGATCGGATCTCCGGAAAAGTGAGCGAAGCGTCGATCTTAAAAGCTAAGGGTTTTATCGGGGATATCAGCGTGGTTCGGGAAGGTGCTGTTCTCGGAAAACTAAACGTTCCCATGGACGACGATATCCGATCGGATGACTTCGATTGTCGGGATTCGCTTCAATGCCGATCTGCCGTAAACCTGATGCACGACTCCACCGAAGGAGGGATCCTCGGAGCTGCCTACGAGATGGCGGAATACTCCGGTATCGGCTTGATCGTATATCCGGATTCGATCCCGCTCCACCCGTCGACAAAAGTTATTTGCGAAACGTTGTCCATTGACCCCCTGAGATTGATATCGTCCGGATCTCTTCTGATTTCCACTCCGTATCCTGAGCTCGTTATCCGGACGTTGGCAGATGCGCAGATCCCTTGCGTTCGGATCGGGGAATTTGCGGAGAGCGGATTTTCGATGATCGAAGAAAGCGGGAGACGATTACCGTTAGACCCGCCAAGCCGTGACCAGGTTTATAAATTATAGTTTCATCTTTACCGGGACCCGTTGATTCAGTATTATAGTTGAGTACAGAATAGATATCGGAGGGAATAGAATGTTTGAAAATATTCGATCGAATGATCCGGAAGTGTATTACGCCATTACTCAGGAGATCCATCGACAGCGGACCAAGATCGAACTGATCGCTTCGGAAAATTTTGTGAGCGAAGCGGTATTGGAAGCAGCAGGCTCACCCCTTACGAACAAATACGCCGAAGGTTATCCGGGAAAGAGATATTACGGCGGTTGCGAATTCGTTGACATCGTCGAAGAACTCGCCATTGAGCGCGCCAAGAAAATATTTGGTGCGGACCATGTTAACGTCCAGCCCCATTCGGGCGCTCAGGCGAATACGGCGGTCTATTTCGCGATTTGCCAGCCCGGCGACACGATCCTGGGCATGGATCTTTCTCACGGTGGGCATCTGACTCACGGCATGAAATTGAACGTGTCCGGAAAGACCTATCATTCGGAATTCTACACAGTGTCCCCGGAAACCTGTCTGATCGACTACGATCGTTTATATGATCAGGCGATAAAGATCAAGCCGAAGGTGATCATCGCCGGAGCGTCTGCGTATCCGCGAATCATCGATTTCAAAAGGTTCAGAGATATTGCCGATGCATGCGGAGCCTATTTATTTGTCGATATGGCGCATATCGCCGGACTGGTCGCGGCAGGTCTTCACCCCAATCCGATCCCTTATGCCGACTTTGTCACAACGACGACCCACAAGACTCTGCGCGGACCGCGTGGCGGCATTATCATGTGCAAAGCGGAATACGCCAAAGCGATCGACTCGGCGGTTTTCCCCGGACAACAGGGCGGCCCGCTGATGCACATCATCGCGGCGAAGGCAGTCGCTTTCAAAGAAGCCTTGACAGATGATTTCCGCTTATATCAAATGAACATCATCAAGAACGCCAAAGCACTTGCCGACGGCCTGATGGCTCGCGACCTCAAACTTGTGACCGGCGGGACGGATAATCACCTGATGCTGCTGGACCTTCGCGGGACCGGAGTTACGGGCAAGGAACTTCAGCTTCGTTTGGACGACGTCAATATTACCTCCAATAAAAACGCCATTCCCTTTGATCCCGAGAAGCCCTTCGTTACAAGCGGCGTACGTTTCGGAACGCCCGCAGTCACGACACGGGGAATGAACGAGACGGATATGACGGAAATTGCGGATTTGATCGCTCTGACACTCAACCAATATGAAGGCGCCAAGGACGAGATCCTGGCAAGAGTCGCCGCTTTGACCGGCAAGTACCCGCTCTATCCCGGGTATTAACGGAGGGACTGTGCTTGATCCTCTGAACAAAGAACCTTTGGCTTATCGCATGTCTCCGAGGAGTCTCGACGAGTATTTCGGTCAGGAACACATCATCGGCAAGGGCAAAATGCTTCGCAGGATGATCGAAGCGGACCGGTTGTCGTCGATCATTCTTTTCGGACCTCCCGGAACGGGTAAGACCGCGATGGCTCGGTTGATCGCGCATACGACGGCGTCCGGCTTTCAAAAGATTAATGCCGTGACAGCAGGGGTCGCGGATATCAAAAAGATCATAAGTGACACCAAAAATCCGATCCTGAATCCTTCCGGCAGAACCGTTCTTTTCATCGATGAGATCCATCGATTTAATAAGCTTCAACAAGATGCTCTGTTGCCCCACGTCGAAGACGGCACGTTGATCCTGATCGGAGCGACGACGGAAAACCCGTTTTTCGAGGTCAATAAGGCATTGATCTCTCGATCAACGGTCCTGTCACTGAACCCGCTGAGCGCAGAGGATATCCTGAGGATCCTTCGACTTGCGCTGACGGATAAGGAACGAGGTCTCGGGAATCAGGATATATCCATCACCGACGACGCGCTTTCATATATGGCCAATGTGTCGAACGGGGATGCGCGCATCGCACTTCGCGCTTTGGAACTTGCATCGGTAACGACGCCGCCGGACGCGAAGGGTCGCGTACACGTCGATCTCGACATCGCCAAGGAATGTATGCAGAAAAGGAGCATCGCTTTTGACTCGGACGGAGAGAGTCACTATGACAATATCAGCGCGTTTATCAAGTCGATGCGCGGATCCGACCCTGACGCGGCTGTTTTTTATCTGGCCAGAGCCCTTCACGGGGGAGAAGATATCGAATTTCTCGCACGAAGGATCTTAATTTGCGCGGCAGAGGATGTCGGAATGGCAAACCCGAACGCTCTTTTAGTCGCTATGGCCGCTTATCAGGGGATCATGGCCGTCGGAATGCCGGAAGCGAGAATACTTCTTTCCGAAGCAACGGTAATGGTTGCGACCAGTCCCAAATCCAACACATCATACCTCGCGATCGATCGTGCCCTATCCGATGTGCAAGAGAAGAGGACAGGTTCGGTACCGATGCATATTCGCAATGCGCCCGCTCAGGGTATGACCGATCTCGGCTATTCGGTCGGTTATAAATACCCGCACGATTTCCCCGGACATGTCGTCAAGCAACAGTATCTTCCTGACGATATGCTCGGAACCGTATATTACGAGCCGGGTGATAACGGCTACGAACGCAAGATCCGCGAATTCATGACCGAAAAGGATCGTCGTCTGAAAGAATAATTTTTTATTTTATCATTCGTAACATTCGTTACGATTCCTCTTTCCCTTTTCCCGTAAAGTATCCATGGATCAAGGGATCCTTTGCCTGTAAGGAGTGATACCATGAGCGATTTAGCGACTTCTCGGATATATTTGGATCATGCGGCAACGACACCGGTACGACCTGAGGTGTCGGCTGTAATCAATGATGTAATGAATCAACATTTCGGAAACGCTTCCTCGATATACATGGAGGGTCAGAATGCGAAGCGATTGCTGGAAGAATACCGGGATCAAACCGCATCGGTCCTCAATGCAAACGGAAGTGAGATCTATTTTACTTCCTGCGGAACGGAATCGGACAACTGGGCCATTAAGGGTGTAGCGCTTCGAAACTTCGGAAAGAAGATGCACATTATCACATCATCGATCGAGCACCATGCCGTACTTCACAGTTTCAGGTCTCTCGAAAAGCTCGGCTATTCGGTCACTTATTTACCGGTCGATACAGACGGCTTAGTGCACCCGGATGACTTGAAAAAAGCAATTCGCGAAGATACTTGTTTGGTTTCGATTATGATGGCAAACAACGAGATCGGCACCATTCAACCGATCAAGGAATTATCAGCTATCGCGAAGAGCAGAGGTGTTCTTTTTCACACGGATGCGGTTCAGGCCGTCGGAGCGATCCCCGTAGATGTCCGGGATCTGGGGGTTGACCTCTTATCATTATCCGGTCATAAGTTTTATGCGCCAAAGGGCGTCGGGGCACTTTTTATTCGCAAGGGTGTTCAACTCAACAATCTATTTGACGGCGGGACCCAGGAGTATAACCGGAGAGCCGGCACGGAGAACCTTCCGTATATTGCCGGCTTAGCCAAAGCGCTGACTCTGGCGGATCATGAGATGAAGGAATCTTCAGTAAGAATCGAAGGCATAAGGGACAAGTTGATCGATGCGGTGCTTGCCTCGATCCCCCATGTGCGTCTAAACGGCCATCGGACACAGCGACTGCCCGGAAACGCGAATTTCTCGTTTGAGTTTATCGAAGGGGAATCCTTACTGCTTCTATTGGATCATTACGGATTCTCGTGCTCGAGCGGATCGGCTTGTACATCCGGTTCGCTGGATCCTTCTCACGTTCTCCTGGCGATCGGACTTCCGCATGAGATCGCACACGGATCCTTACGGATTACCATCGGTCGGGATAATACGGAGAAGGACGTCCTGAGCATCGTTCCGGTGCTCTTAAAGATCGCGGAACGACTTCGGGCCATGTCCCCGCTTTACGAGGATTACTTGAATGCTCGCGAAACGGAATATGAATTATGTGAAAAGTGCTACAAAGATGAAGAGGACAAATAACGAATAAGCAATACTCGGAAAAGAGGGTTAAGAATGTTATACAGTGATAAGGTTATGGATCATTTTATGAATCCCAGAAATGTCGGAGAGATCAAGGACGCGTCAGCGACCGGAACCGTTGGCAACGCCAAATGCGGGGACATCATGAAAGTCTATCTTAAGATCGAAGACGACCGGATCATAGACGCGAAGTTTAAAACCTTCGGTTGCGGCAGCGCGATCGCCACATCCAGCATGGCGACCGAGATGATCATCGGTAAATCGATCGATGAGGCGCTTGAGCTTACGAATAAAGCTGTTGCGGAGGCCTTGGACGGCTTGCCTCCGATCAAGATGCATTGCTCGCTGCTTGCCGAGCAGGCGGTTAAAGCCGCGCTAAAAGAGTATTACGAGAATTTGGGCGGAATACCGGATGACAAGAAAAAGTATTTTGAGGTCTTACAAGAAGACGAACATAGTGTATAATAGTTCCATATACCGATTATGGTAGGAGGAACTTGAAATGACAGAACGCTGCCTTAGTGTGCGTTCTTCTTTTGTTAAAGTGGGGAACAAAAGAAGACCAGCCGTGTTATTCATCGCGCTGATTTTTGTTCTCCTTTTCTTATCTTCATGTACTCGCTCCGGACCTGACGACCCTGTTCCGGAAAGCCGGATCAACGATACTCCCGAGAATGTGGCTCGTGTTTATTCCGAAGCTGTATTCACGGGGAACTATTTGTTGATGTTCAAATGCTATCCGAAGGATTTCATCCAAACGATGAAAGAGGACGACCTTGCGAAAACCGCTTCATGGGGAAGCCAAATCAGTGATTCCCTGATGTTCAGCGAAATTGAATTTCATGGGACCGATGCCAAAGCGGAAGAATGGGAGAACGACGAAAAATCTCTTCCTTATCGAACCGCACTTGAGGGGATAAGCGACAAATTCAATATCAGTGCGGATGCGATCACCAAGATCAGCATGTGCGATGTCAACTTGTTTTTCGAAAGGGCAGGAGAGGACAAGTTCCAAACCGTATCGGTCCTTGTCTACCAATTCGATGATCAGTGGTTCGTCTATCGCATGGAATCCCAAAGCGCCTGAACGGCTCCGACATGTCTTTGACCGGTTTGCGATTCGTGTTTATTGTGCAAATATTTCTATTTACTTTCGCTTGAGGTTGGTTTGAAATGTGTTTGAATCTCCTTGCGGCGCACGTAGGTCGAGTTGTATTCGAATCCCAATCCGTGCAGATATCGTATCGTCTCGTCAAATAACAAGGCGAGCGAGGAAGTTTCGTGCGCGTCGGAGCCGAGCGTGACCCGTTCTCCTCCGAGTTCGCGATAACGAAGGAGTGCTTCCGCATCCGGGAACGAGTCCTTATCGCTGACCCCTGCGCGGCGAAGCTTCTGGATCGTTCGGGTATTGATCTCCAAAGATTTGTCATGCTCGACGAGAGCGGTGAACAGCCGGTCAAAAGCATCCGGGCAGTCTTTGTACCGCATGACCGGATCGGTGTGCGGTGAATAGCGAACAATATAATCAAAGTGCCCCAGGATATCGTAACAATTACAGCGCTCAGCCATTTCCGCGAGGGAGAGGATATATTCCCTGTGGAGAGTCTCTTTATCCTTATCATAACATTCGCGAAAAAAATACGGATCCTTTCCGTCGAAAAGGTGGTTCGAGAGTATGATCGAATCAAAGGGGATCTGCGTCACTACTTCGGAGTATCGATCGACTAATTGAGGTTGGTATCCGAGCTCAATGCCCAGGCGAATATAAAGTCCCTCGGGAACCTCTTTAAGCCATTTCAAATAAGTGGAATGGTATACGTTCAGGTCGAAAATCATCGGACCTTCCATATCATGCGGAAAGTCGTCATCATAATGTTCCGTGATCACCAATGATTGTAGGCCTTGAGCAATAGCCGCTTCTTTCATCTCCGGGAATGTCATTTTGCCATCACCGCTGAAGTGCCTGGTATGAACGTGACTATCCGTAATCATAGTTGATCGTGATCTCCTTATCCTGCGAATTTCGTCTAAAAGTATGGTATCATAAATGAACAATTTATGTAGGATCGCTTTTATCATAACGACCAAGGAGACAACATATGATCGATAAATCAGACGGCACAGCCGCCGATACAACGGCCAAGTCCCGGAAAATCGCCAAGAAGTCCGAATATGACTTCTTATTGGCAGACTATCCCAACATATGGAAATCCGCAACCGATCAAGAATGCAAGCGCATCATGACTTTTTCGGACGCTTATAAACGCTTTTTGGACATCGCGAAAACCGAGCGGGAATTTAACCGTGAAGCGATCTCAATTGCAGAAAAGAAAGGGTTTTCCGTCATTGACAAAGCGAGCGCTTTAGGACCCGGAGACAAGGTCTATGCCTCGATCAAGGGCAAGGGACTTCTTCTTGCCGTTGTCGGAAAATCCCCGATGTCCGCAGGCTTCAATATCCTTGGCGCTCATATCGATTCGCCGCGTCTGGATCTCAAACCGAATCCGCTTTTCGAGGAAGAGGAGATGGTTTTCTTTAAGACCCACTATTACGGTGGCATCAAGAAGTATCAGTGGACGACCATCCCGCTGGCGATCCACGGTGTGATGATCCGTAATGACGGATCGGAGATCACCGTGACCATCGGCGAAGACGACGATGATCCGGTGTTCTATATTACCGATCTACTTCCTCATCTCGGCGCGGAACAAATGTCCCGTAAGGGTTCCGACATCGTCAAAGGCGAGGATCTGAATATCCTTGTCGGCGGACTCCCTTTGGGCGCTAAAGATCTTAAATACGAATACAAGATCGCTGTTTTGAAGATCCTGAATGAGAAATACGGGATCGTTGAGAAGGACTTTGTCAGCGCGGAGCTGGAGATCGTTCCCGCGATGAAAGCTCGGGACGTCGGTTTTGACCGCTCGTTCATCGCCGCATACGGTCATGACGATCGCGTATGCGCATACCCGGCGTTGATGGCCCTTCTGGACCAGAAGAATCCGAACAAGACCGTGATCTGTATGCTTTCCGATAAAGAAGAGATCGGCAGTTACGGGAATACCGGTGCCGAATCGAAGCTTTATGAGAACTTCTTCGTCGAACTTTTCGCGAAAACGAACGGCAAATACGATGAGATCGGCTTCCGCAAAGCCTTGGCCGCGGCAAAAATGCTGTCCGCCGATGTCTCGAACGGATTTGATCCGAAGTACGCATCGGTATCCGACCCGAAGAACTCCGCATACATGGCGCATGGGATCAAGCTCGAAAAGTACGTCGGTTCACGCGGAAAGTCCGGTACGAACGACGCCAATGCAGAGTTTGTCGCCGAGGTTATCCGTGTATTTGAAAAAATGAAGATCCAATGGCAGACCGGCGAGCTCGGTAAGGTCGACGAGGGAGGCGGCGGAACCATTTCCGCCTTTATGTCCGGATACGGACTCGATGTTCTTGATTGCGGCGTCCCTGTTCTTTCGATGCACGCGCCGTACGAAGTCATCAGCAAAGCGGATCTGTATATGACCTATCTGGCGTATAAAGCGTTTATCGAAAACATTTAATCGATACGTAATAACCCCAACCTTTTTCATGTAGCATTTGTAGAATGGTAGTTTAAGAAAGGCAGGAGAAATACACACTATGATCATTGTAGTTAAACCCGGAGCATCCAAAGAACAAGTTCAGCAAATCCTCGAAAGACTTGAGCAATACGAACTCAAAGCCCATGTGTCGGAGGGCGCAGAGCGTTTGATCATCGGCGTGATCGGCGATAAATCGCGTCTCCCACCCGGAGCACTTGAACTGTTGCCGGCCGTTGAGAAGCTCGTTCCGATCATGGAGTCTTATAAACTCGCTTCGCGCGCTTTTCGAC
>JAFGGR010000092.1 GCA_016930475.1 Clostridiales bacterium
CAACCTCCGGCCTTTCTCAATGGCAGGCACTCGATCCACCGAAACAAGACCTTGAGCGGATCGGATTCCTCGGGGTCCTCGAAAAACACGCCCATGACTAAGTTCGAATGGAACATATCCTCATCCCGAATGATCAGAGAGGACGCTGTGCCGGGCTTCAAATGATTTACATGATCTACAAATAACTTTTCATTCTCAACTTCGCTGATCGGGTCATTTTTAGCGTGAATGCACAGGACGCGCGTTTGCTCGCTGCCATTGACCAAAGAGATCGGCTCGGCGGTCTTCCGATCGAAATTCTTTTCGAAAAGCGCCTCAATCAGCAATTGTGTCGTTGCAAGATACTCCACATTAAACGAGAGAACTCCGCCGAGGGACACAAATCCCCTGATTTTTTGATTGTCGATCCCGAATTCGCGTTGAAGTGTTTTGTCGTATGTGAGGATTCCTCCGAGATGTCCGCCGGCCGAAGAGCCGACGATCACGATGTTATCCGTGTTGACACCTTTTTTTTCCAGCAAGGCCAAACCCTTCACAAGAGCCGTAAATACATCCCTGGCTTGTGCCGGGTATTTGTATAACGGGGTGTGTCGATACCCCAGAGATAGCGTGTGGTATCCCATATCGGAAAACTTCTTTCCGATATACTTGTACCGGTTCGGAGTACCCGTCATCCAACCGCCGCCGTGAATGTACACGATAACGCGTTGCTTGATCGCTCCGGACGGCTCAAAGTACAGGTAGTACTGTTTACTGTCCCGCCCGAACGAATGCTTCTCGGCCTTCGCTTCGCTGTTATGGATCGCTTGATCCAACCGAAGCTTCGGTATGGTCAGCGCCTCGCCCAGAGTATTCTTGGGATCCGGCATTGGATTCTCCTTACGGATTCTGCATGATTGATGCGATGCAACTATAGCGTTGCCTTAAGCTTTTCTTTGTGCTGGTAAAATTCGATGTTCCGAAGGCTTGACGCCGCTTCCTCGTCCAGAATAACGGTCGCTTTTCCGGCGCACATCTGAATGGCCGAGGACGTGACCTGAGAGGTTATGGGGCCTTCCAACGCGGCAGAGACAACGCCTGCCTTTTTCTTCCCGTTCGCGAGCATGATCAGGCTCTTGGCAGAAAGGATCGTTCCGATCCCCATCGTGATCGCAAAGTGAGGCATGTCGTCCCGGCTGAAACCCGCGCCTTTATAAAACAACTCGTAATTATCATCCAGTGTCTGCCGGGTGAGCGCCTCGATATGCGTCTTGGAAGCCAGCGAGGTCCCCGGTTCATTGAACGCCCAATGTCCGTCCCCGCCGATACCCAGGAGTTGAAGATCGACGCCACCCGCGGCGCGGATCGCTTCTTCATATTCGACACAGAATGCCTCGGGATCCTTCGAGAGGCCGTCGGGGACGCGCGTGTTCTTAAGCGGAATATTGATACTCTTGAAAAGCTCCTCGTACATGAACCGTGCGTAACTTTGATCCTGCGGGTAAGGTTTATCCAAATCGCGTCCGATCCCCAGATACTCATCCAGGTTGAACGTTCTCACTTTTGAAAAATCGAGGCCTTCCTCGCGGTGCATCCGAATCAATTCCTTATAGGTTCCGATCGGCGTTCCGCCCGTTGCCAGACCCAGCACGCAATCCGGCTTCTTCCGGACCAAGTCGGCGATCCTACTCGCCGCAGTCTTGCTCATCTGATCATAATCCGCCCGAATCAGCACATCCATGTTCTTTTCCTCCGTCGAAAAAGATATTATCCGGGCACCGTATCGGCCATCCGTTCGATGTCCGGGATTCCGGCAAGCGCGATCGTCTTTGTTGCTCGCGCTTCCCGATGATATCAGCCCCAACCTCAGTTGTTTGGGGCCTGATCATAAAACCGTATTCGGTCAAACCGATTTCTAGTCCGTGTAATTGTCAAAATATCCTTGGATCAGGACGATCGGAGTCCCCTTGTCTCCGCTTCCGGACGTCAGGTCGCTCAGCGAACCGATCAGATCGGTAAGCCTTCTCGGGGTCGTTCCCTCTGAAACCATCTTGCCGACCAAGTCGGCGTCTTTCCTGCGGATATAATCCGATATCGCCTCCTTGAGAGCATCTCCGTCCAAATGACTGAATTCGTTATCCGCCAAATACTTGAGTTTGACCTCGTTAGGTTGGCCGCTCAGACCGGATGTATATGCCGGAGACACGACCGGGTCCGCCAATTCCCAGATCTTGCCGACCGGATCTTTAAACGCTCCGTCTCCGTATATCATTACTTCGACTTGAGCACCCGTCCGCTCGATGATCTGTGCTTGAATCCCATCCACGACCGGTTGGCAGTCTCTCGGAAAAAGCTTCACCATCTCGTCGGTCGCCTTGTTGCTTCCCAAAAGTCCGTATTTTTCGTTGTATCCGCTTCCGTCCGAAGGGCGATTCAAAATCTCATCCATCCCGTAGACTTTTTTCGCCCCCGCGGCCAGAAGTCTCTTCTTGGTCCGGGCTCGGGTATGGATATCACAATTAAGAACAAAAGGAGTATAGTCGAGGATCGCCTTGCAATCATTGGCCAGAACGATCTCGACCTCGCAGTTTTCACTGAGGATCAGGTCTTTATAGTATTCGATGTAGTCGACACCCGTGAATTCATGTTTTCTATGCCCGAAAAGCGCCCGGAAACGATCCTCCGACAGGACGTCGGTCCACGGATTCACGCCCTTGTCGTCCAAAAAATCCAGGTCCACGAGGTGGTTACCGACCTCGTCGGAGGGATAACTCAGCATCAGGACGATCTTTCTGGCTCCGCGCGCGATCCCCTTCAGGCAAATCGCGAAGCGGTTACGACTCAGTATCGGGAAAATGACCCCGATGGTGTTCCCGTCAAATTTGCTCCGGATGTCGCAGGCGATCTGGTCTGCCGTGGCGTAATTGCCCTGCGCACGCGCTACGACCGCTTCCGTGACGGAGATGACATCCCTGTCATTCAGAGTAAACCCTTCACTCTCCGCGGCGGCCAGTACGCTGTCCGCAACGATTTCGATAATATCGTCTCCCTTGCGAATAATGGGTGCCCGAATTCCTCTAGAGACCGTTCCGATTCGTCGTTCCATATCCGATGCCTCCTTGCAACCCAATTATTATAATGCCAAATACCCTTTGTTTCAAAGGTTTTTCGAAAAGTCCCCCGAGATTTTTGCGATCATTCAGGAAGCGAAGTCGTATTCTCCGCCTTCACAAAGCGAAGATTGGGAAATAAACGTTCCATGAAGTCATCCGGAAACCAGGCGTCCATCAATTGATGGATCGCGAAAACGGGCTCGGTATGTCGTTGTCGCGCTTCCCAGCGGCGTACGGCAAAAAAGGTCATTCCGATATTGATCGTCATGTAGATCAAAAGTACAACGGTCAGGAGCCTTCCCGTTCTGCGCGGAATTTTCAGAAGAAGAGCGGACATTGTCGGATACATTACACCCAGCCAGAACAGAGCCAGGATCCCCCAGAAGAAAGCGTATTTCATGTTCGTTCGCCCCTGAATATCCATCATGTCGGAATAGTGCCAGGATACGGACGAAAAGACGACTTCCTGAACCAAGGAGCAGGTGTATTCGACAAAGCATCCGACCGCCATGCCGACCAGGAATATCACCGGGAAGGGAAATTTTCGAGCGTGATACAAGATCACGGTCATCAGGACCCCGCCGGCGCCGTATACCATATTGAGCGGCGCCCATACGAAAGTCGCGCGGCTCTCGATCTGACCGGTTCGAATAAAC
>JAFGGR010000093.1 GCA_016930475.1 Clostridiales bacterium
AACGCGCCGGATCTGACCGTGCGCCTGGCCGACTTGGGCGCTGATTTATTGGTGCAAACGATCCCCGGTTATTTGGACGGCACGATCTTACCGATCCCCCAGGATCATGAAAGAGCCACCTATGCACCGCCGATCACACGGGAGCAGGGGCTGATCGATTGGAGGGACTCCGCCGAATCGATCCACAATCAGATCCGAGGCCTTGCTGAATGGCCGGGCGCATACACCGAATACAAGGATAAGAGAATGAAGATATACTGTTCCGCTCTTCCCGGGAATACGGATGAACTGGAGGATGCATATCGTGTCGCTCACGGAGAACCGGAGCCGGGAACGCTGATCTGCGCGCGTAAGGGGGTCCTGGCCGTCATGTGCGGAGATGTCCCTTTACTTCTTCGCTGTGTTCAACCCGAGTCCTGTAAGAAACTCGACGCAGCCGAGTGTGCGCACAATTTCTCTGTAGCGGATCATTTCGGTGGTGAAGGATGAGCCGAGGAGCCGCAGATCCGAGAATGATTTGCTTCACGATGCTTTTCGAGGTGTACGAGAAAGAGGCCTACGCTCAACTGGTCCTCAAACAAACCCTGAAAGGGTATCCGGAACTTGACGCGCGGGATAAGAGCTTTATCACCGCGCTTTTCTATGGTGTGATCACCCGGACCGTGACGCTGGATTTCATGATCGAAAAGAAGGTGCGCGGCTCCGTTTCCGACCTCGACCCGGCGATTCGGACCATTCTCCGGATGGGCGCGTGGCAGATCCTTTTTTCCGAATCCATACCGGATTATGCCGCAGTCAATACTTCGGTCGCGATCGCCGCCAAACGGGCAAACCCGGGCGGTAAATCGCTCGTCAACGCCGTGCTCCGGGCGATCGCTTCCGAATCGGATCGTTTTTTCGAGACACTTCAGAGCGAAAAGCCCTACGTTCGTTTTTCCCTCAGTCGTGAGATCACCGGACTCCTGATCAAGTGGTACGGAGAGCAGAAGGCGGAGTCCTTAGCCGATGCATTTTTGGGTGAGGCAAAGGTGACGGCGCGCGTCAACACGCTCAAATGCACACGATCGGAGCTTAAGGAAGTATTGGAGCGGGAGGGCGTGGAATGTGAATTCGGACGACTGACGGATCAATCGTTGACACTCGGCCTTCAGGGCGTTTCCGTAGACTCTCTGCAAGCATACCGGGAAGGCCTCTTTATGATACAAGACGAAGCGGCGATGCTCGCAGGCATCCTTGCCGGCCCACGCCCCGACGATCGGGTGATGGACGTCTGCGCCGCTCCGGGCGGCAAAAGCTGTCATATGGCGGAACTTTCCTCGGATCGGGCGGACATCCTGGCGCTCGATATTCATGAGAACCGACTGAAACTGATCGACGAGAACCGGCATCGATTGGGTATTCGTTCGATCAGGACCGGAATATCGGATGCACGGAATCCCGATCCGTCGGTGACCGGACCCGAAAGATCCTATGATATCGTTCTTTCCGATGTGCCGTGCAGTGGATTAGGCCTTCTCAAGAGAAAGCCGGATATCCGGCTGACGATCAACTACGATCGAATTCAGGCGCTTTTAGAGGTCCAGAAGGATATTCTTTTGAAATCTGCACGTTATGTGAAACCCGGCGGTGTGTTGGTGTATAGCACCTGCACGATCAATCCGGATGAAAACGGCAATCGTGTGGACGATTTTCTTCGGGAATGCCCCGACTTTGAGCCGGAACCCTTTGAGCGTTTGCTGCCGCAGACATTATTATCCGATAAGGTACACGCGGAAGAGGCCGGTAACGGGAGGATACTGCTCCTGCCCGACACGGACGGTTGCGATGGATTTTTCATCGCGAAAATGAGGCGGATCGCATGAGTGATAAATCGTTCATCATGGATATGACCGATGAGCAATGGGCGGAGTGGACCCGGGAGCGGGGATTTCCGCGTTTTCGCGCAGACCAGATCAATGGATGGTTGGTCAAGGGAGTTTTCGACCCCAGGGAAATGAGCAACCTACCGCAATCGATCGTCGCCGAGCTCGAAAACAGCTTCGCCCCCGACTCGTTTGTTCTCGAAAAGGAATCAGTCTCCCAAATCGACGGCACGCGCAAGTACGTTTTCCGCCTCGGAGACGGTAACCGCATCGAAACCGTTCTGATGAAGTACCGTTTCGGAAATTCGGTGTGCATTTCATCCCAGGCGGGCTGTAAAATGGGCTGTTCTTTCTGCGCGTCCGCACATGCCGGATTCGGTCGTGATCTTTCGGCCGGAGAGATGCTCGCCCAGGTGCTCCTGCCCGGCAAATTGACGAATGAGCGTGTTTCTCGCGTCGTGGTGATGGGGATCGGAGAACCGTTTGATAATTATACGAATCTGATCTCCTTTATCGACCGGATTAATGCACCGAAAGGATTGAATTTGGGTGCTCGTCACATCACCGTATCAACTTGCGGACTGGTTCCTCAAATGATAGAATTCATGTGTGTCGATAAGCAGGTCAACCTGTCTGTATCACTGCATGCGGCAAACGACGCATTGAGGACCCGGTTGATGCCGGTGAATCGTACGAATCAACTGGATCCGTTGATTCGTACGTGCAGAGAATACACCCGGAAGACCGGAAGACGAATCACGTTTGAATATGCTTTATTGGACGGCATCAACGATACCCGTGAGGATGCCAGACAACTTGCGGCTTTGCTGCGCGGTATAAACGGTCACATCAATTTGATCGCGGCCAACGAGTTTCCCGGAGGCCAATACCACAGAAGCCGGCCCGAGGTGGTTCAGGCTTTTCGGGAGGAACTGGAAAGCTTAGGAATGAATGTAACGGTCCGGCGGGAGATGGGTTCGGATATCATGGCGGCGTGCGGTCAATTGCGCAGAGGCCTTGCCGATAATAATCCCGTTGAGTATACAACTGAGGATGTCGGAGAGAACGGTGAAATATGAGATATGCCAGCGCAACCGATAAGGGTATGGTTCGCGAAAAGAACGAGGACTTTCACGCGATATTAAGCGTGGGAGACAGCGGGGTTTTTGTTGTTGCGGACGGAATGGGCGGGCATGCGGTCGGAGAGATCGCGAGCAGGACCGCCGTCGAATTCGCCCTGTCCTCATTGCCGCAACAATTGGAGAAAGCCCGGTCTGTCGAGGACATCGAGAAGCTCCTGCACGAAACCATTGAGCAGGCAAATGTGCGGGTCTATCTTCAATCTCTGGATAATAAGGAATATCGCGGAATGGGAACGACCCTTACATTGGCGGTATTCAGACATTGGCGCCTCTATCTGTCGCATATCGGCGACTGTCGGGTTTATCTGCTTCACGGCGGCTCGCTCGAGCGCCTGACGGTCGATCACACCCTCGTCCAGGAATTGGTCGATATGGGATCGATTTCTCCGAAGGAGGCCGAGACGCATCCTAAGAGGCATGTGCTCGTCCGATCACTTGGTGTCAACGAATATATGAAGCCCGATACATATTCCTTCGATATCTCCGAAGGGGATTTGATCCTGATGTGTACGGACGGCCTGTACGGCTACGTCGATGAGGACATGATAAGAAAGATCCTGAAGCGACACAAGAATTTGGATTCCTGTGTCCGGCAATTGATCGATACGGCCAACGAGGCCGGCGGACCCGACAACATCACCGCGATCCTGATACACTGCGCAATGGAAAAGAATAAGGAGTCGCTATGAACACAGCAACCCACGGCCCTGAAGGGAAAATTCTCGGGGGGCGTTATCAAATCGCCAAATTGATCGGCACCGGAGGCATGGCCAACGTGTATCTCGCGTCGGACATGGCATCCGGGGCTATGGTCGCCATCAAGATCCTTAAACCCGAGTTTTCTGCCGACAGCGAATTTATAAAGCGTTTTGATACCGAAGCGAAGGCGGCGGCCGCTCTATCTCACGCGAATATCGTGCGCGTACTCGGGATCGGGCAGGAAGGCAATTTTCGATATATGGTCCAGGAGTATGTGGAAGGGATTTCGCTCAAGGAGTTGATTCAGCAGAATCACCACATCGATTGGAGGATCGCGGTCCCGATCGCCATTCAGGTCGGGCTGGCCCTTGAACATGCTCATCAGAACGGGATCGTGCACCGTGACATCAAGCCGCATAACATTATGATCACCAAGGATCGCATCGCGAAGGTCACGGATTTTGGAATTGCCCGTGCCGCGACCAGCAATACGATCACATTGACCTCGGGAGGGGCTCTGGGCTCCGTCCATTATTTTTCTCCGGAGCAGGCGCGCGGCGCGATGGTCGGCCCGGCGTCGGATATTTATTCGACGGGCGTCATGCTTTTCGAGATGGTCACGGGACGGCTGCCGTTTGACGGAGAAACGCCTGTGGCTGTTGCTGTAAAGCATCTTCAGGAGCCGGTCCCGCTGGCCTCCGGCTTCGTTCCCGGAGTGCCGCACGGCTTGGACGCAATCATACAGAAAAGTATGCAGAAAGGCATCGAAGCGCGTTACTCCACGATTCGAGAGATGGTTTCCGAACTCGATTCTCTCATGGTGGATCCGAACGGGACCTATGGTGTCGTTACCCAGCAGGAAGTATATGACACGACCACCAACCATATGCCGTCCATGCGTCAGGAGCCGAGTTACTCCAAACTTCGCGATATCGAGCGCTCCATCGAAAAGAGACGGCGCTCCCGCCTCAAGGATAATATTCTGGTCATCCTTCTTGTTATGGTAATCGTCGGAGTCTTGATCGGAGTGGTTGCCCTGTTCGGCGACACCCTCGCCAAGAGTATCAACAGAAAAGCGCCGCAACCCTTTGAGGTCGGTGATTATGTCGGGAAATCCATCAACGAGGTGATCGAAGAATTTAAAGCCCAAGACTTCACCAATTACGAGTATCGCTATGAACAAAGATCCGACGTCGGGGAAAACATCGTTTTCGAGCAGAACATTCCGGCAGGGACTCAGATCAAGGCTACAAGCAATAAGCTGATCCTTAAGGTCAGCAAACAAGAGGATTCAGTCATTCTCGAGGACTACCGCGGGATGGATTACAGGACTGCGGAGACGGTTCTCGACGCCATGGGTTTCACGGTCTCCGTGATTTCAGAGATCAATGATTCCCTGGAACCCGGAACGGTGATTCGTACAGAGCCGTCATACGGGACTGCGGTAAAGAACGGCAGTCAGATCACGCTTATTTTCAGCATTCAAACCGAGACTATTACGGTACCGGAGTTATTTAATCTGACCCTTGAGGCCGCCGAGAAGGTCATCGAGGAAAATGATCTCGTTCTCGGGCCGATCGAGGTAAATCCGGCGGCAGAGGGCCTTTCCAAACGGGAACAGTATGTCCTTCTTACGGACCCTGTGGAAGGGACGGTCGTCAATAGAAAATCGTCCATCAAACTTTTCGTCGGCACGGTTGAGGATGCCCAGAGGGGCGGAACACCGACACCGACACCGACTCCCGCTCCTTATATTCTCACGCTTCTGAGTGAACCCGCCGACGGCGGGACCGTTCAGGGCGCGGGGACGATCCTTGAGGCGACGGATGTAACGATCGTCGCGACTCCCGCCGTAGGATACAACTTCTCCCATTGGGCGGACGCAAGTGGCGCGACGGTCAGTACTCTGGCTCAGTATGTCTTTACCATGCCGGCATCGGACTACACCTTGACTGCGGTTTTTGTCCCGCAACCGACGGTGACTCCGACTCCAACGGTGACTCCGACTCCAACGGTGACTCCGACTCCAACGATAACTCCGACTCCGACGGTAACTCCGACTCCGACTCCGACGGTGACTCCGACTCCTACGACGACCCCGTCTCCGACGACAACGACTACGGCGTCGGAGCCACCACCGGGGGATGATCCGGAATGATCTCGGACGAAAGAACGGGTCGGCTTC
>JAFGGR010000094.1 GCA_016930475.1 Clostridiales bacterium
ACCTGTGAATTCATTGCCCCCTCAAGATTTCCGATTCCCTGGTTATAATCAACAGTGAGTTGACCTGCTGGATACTTAATGCGGTCATCCAATGAAAGCCAGATAATCACCGACATATTATCGGTTGTCTTTGTCAGTTTCCGGATCGTGAACTCATGTAGCTCTGCCTCACCTTCGGGCGATGTGTCATACTGATTTCCCATGACGGAAAAACCGTTTGCGTCGTAAAGCGTTTCGGTTCCGTAAAACTCCATTTCATATACGGCAAAATATGTCGTATATGATGCCGTGAAATACAGCCGCCAGTATCGATATGTCGCACCTGAAAAATTTATATCTTGCCATCCGGTTGCGGCACTCAGTGTGCCACTCGTTACGGCCGTCCACGTGATCATATCCGCTGACCCTTCAAGGACAAATGTTTTTGGACGATATGACGCGCCAATATAAACTCTACATTTGTTTACGTTCAGCGCGGCGCCTAGGTCCGCACCAAGCCATTCGGGACCAGCTTCCGATACCCCGCGCCAATAAGTCAGTATTGAGCCATCAAACGCTTTATACTTTACTGTTGTTGCCGAGTATTCACTGGATGCTATCGGGCGATATGGATTGCGAGGTACGTCATCAACGGATCCCGTTATCTTTTCAACATCGGTTACTATCTCTTTGTCGAAATCAATCTTTATCCCAGTCGTATACTGATAGGTATCCGAATCGTTGAATTCATAGTAAAAATCGATTTCGCAAAATGCAAAACCTGTCCCCCAAGATGTAGACAAAAATAGCCGCCAATACTGATATTTAGTGTCATCGTAAACTGATATCTCCTGCCATCCTGTTACGTTCTGAAACTGACCCGTAGTAATAGCAGTCCAGTCTAAACCATTACTTGAAGCCTCAAGAATATAATCTTTCGGCCGATTGGCAGAATGCAGATACGGATTCAGTAGCACTATTTTTAATGGCTCTTCAAATTCCACACTGACCCACTGGTCTGTTGCGATCACTGCACTTCTCCAGTATGTGGCCAGGTCCCCATCAAAGGCCTTATCTATTGTATATGCACCGTATGTGCTCGATGCTACGGGATTAGACGGGGTGATCCTCTTAACGCCGATCATATGCTTCCGCTCCAATCTTCAATGTTTGTAATCGTCACTACTTTCGGTGCATCTACCGCAAACGGAATTAGGTTAGTCGGCGAGAATACAACGGCGCCTGCCTCAAGCGGAACCACGTCTCCCATAATCGTTCCCGGTGTATACGTGACGGTACAGTCACCATCGGCATTATTGAAATTTCCAAATGTCAGTTCTAAAACTTTATCAGAAATCTTGATGGCGCTTGAACAGGACCAAGCACCCGACGCTTCATCCGTCAGGATAAATCCACACATTGGATCGAAAATGCGCTCATCAAATGTTACTCTGACCTTGTATCCGTAATTTCCTTCTCCATTGTTGATGTTTTCTGCAGTAATCATAACTGGTGAAAAGGCGTATAGAATTTTGTTATCCTGACTAATCGCAGCGGGCAGGAATTCATATCCACAGCCAATCGGGTAGACTATCGCAGTAACACTGTTTTTCTGCGAAAGTGTTACTGCGATATTCTCGATCCCGTTCCATCCGGAAGCTTCCATCTTCGAAATAACTTCCCACAACGCTCCGGTTGTGTCCGTGACATGCAAGACGATCCGGAAATCAAATAGACGCTCCGCCTTAACGGATACCGCATTGATCGGCGCAATCGAGACGGACTCCTGACCTTGCCACTCACCATCAATCAGCTGCCGGTAAAACACACCGCCCGAGACGATGTAAAATACGATAAGACCCTGGCTGATTTCTCCGTATTGACCTTCCACACCCTTAACCACGTCAATAGCACCAACATTGGATGCGATCAGCGTATCAAAGGTTTCGTCTCCGACATGTCCATACATCAGCGTCCCCGCGGTCGTGGTGTAAAAAATCCACGGCACATCCTCCGTCCGGTACTCGATATCACGATCGATCCGACGAAACGTCCCGTCAAACTCGATTGCGCACGCTACCGCTCCTTCAATTGTCTCGACCGTTTCCCAAACCATTCGGGTAACTGGTAGCAAAAACGCTGCCTTTTTAACGATCAAAACCCCTCCGGCCACATACGATACATACACGTCCGTGATCTTCCGTCCGG
Source organism: Clostridiales bacterium (assembly GCA_016930475.1). GTDB lineage: Bacteria > Bacillota > Clostridia > Saccharofermentanales > Saccharofermentanaceae > JAAYCT01. Next base: position 2,188 of record JAFGGR010000094.1, read on the forward strand.
TCTTTTTTACTGCCACACTGGTACAGGTCGCCGTCGTGTCAGCTGTAACGACCGATTCCTGCCAGTATTCGGGACACAAAATCGGCGTGTTGGCGCGGGAAACAATGATTTCGACACTCGGAGCGTTCTCGTTTTGTACGGATTGTACGTTTTTTAGAATCCGCGTTAATAGCTCCGTCTCGATCTCTCTCACGTTCCAGCCTCCAACAATAGTGTGAATTTCACTTTATTCTGTCGGTTCAAAACCTTCGGCCATAAATCTTCATATTTGATATCGGACAAATACCCGGCATAGGTCACTCCGCGCCATGAAACAGTAACCAGATCCGCATCCGCGCTTGCGGCCTGGATCAGCCGGCGCGTATCGCGGGAACAACAAAAAACGACGGAAAGTGTGCCCGACGGATCGCCGACCTTTTGCACGGCATACGAGCCGTCAAGCATCTTTTCCCGAATGACCATGTCCTCGGAGTCATCCACCGCTTCGGCGATGATCCCCGTATAGGAGTTTCCGTTCTTGTCATAAAATGCGTTCATTTTTCGCTCCTTTAGATCGTCCCGGCCATCATGGAATCCCGGCGCATCTGACTGATCAAAATTTCCACCGCGGAAATTAGCTGACCGTCGCTGTTAATTCCCTCAACGCGAATCGTACCCGTGTGGTTGATTGTCTGTGTAACTGAACCGGTATCTGTTCGGAGCTCGGTGGTTAGCTGCGACTCGAGCTTTCCGGGAATAAGCCCATCGATTGCCTTCTGTGCCAGATCCGCGTTTGCCGCTATTCCAACGGCCAGACCTTCTGATATGTTTTCGCCATAGCCCATCATGAGCTTACTGGGCGATGCAATCCCGAAGAAATCACCAATGGCTCCCGCAATACTTGCCGCCGCGCTTTTGGCACTTTCGACAACCCCGGTCACGGCATTCATGATTCCCTCACCTACGCCTGCCAGGATGTCGGACCCGTAACTCGCCCAGTCAGTCTCGGTAAATGCTGTTACAATGGCGTCGATGATGGCCGGCATCGCCGTGATCAATAGTGGAATGGATTCGATTAATCCCTGAATGAGAGCAAGTAGAATTTCGATCGCTGCGCCAATGATTAAAGGTAAATTTTCGATCAGAACAGTTACGATTGTTCCGATAAGTTCCGGAAGGTAGGCGATTAAGTCCGGAATTGCCTGAGCAATTCCCTGAATCAAAGCAATTAAAATTTCAAGTCCAACCTCTATGATCAGCCCGATGTTTTCCATTATGACGTTGATAATTTGGATTACCATTTCAACGATTACCGGAATCAGTTCGGGAAGCGCCTCTCCGATACCCTGAGCTACAGCAAGGACAATATCGATCGCCGCTTCGATCAAAAGCGGAAGGTTTTCTACAATGAAAGTTACGATCATCATCGTCAGATCCGTCACCATCTGACCGAGCATGTCGGCATTCTCGGCGATCGCGGTCACGATTCCCTGCAATATCTGATTCGCTCCGGTAATTAGTGCAGGAAGCACAGACGGAAGCAAGGTCACGATGATATTGATGACTTCTGTAATCGCGCCGGACAGTAATGTTACGACCTCCGGGAGGTACTGACCAAACTGGTTGACCGCTCCGAGTACCGTATCAGTGATCAAGTCTCCGATTGCCTGGATGTCGCCGGCCTGGATCCCGTCCGAAAGGATGTCCGAAAGTCCGCCGACGACAGCGTTAACGGTCGGTAAAAGTTCCTGTCCAAACGATATTCCTAAATCCGAAACTGTGTTCTTTAAGATCTGCATCTGGGATGCGGTTGTCGCGTATCGCTGCTCCGCTTCTTTACTAAGTGCGGTATTCTCACCCCATGCAGTATTCGCCGTATCCAAGGAATCGGAAAATAAGTCGCCTGCATTACTTGCGCGTAAAAGCGCATCCCGCATCCGGACCTCTGTAATCCCCATGTCATCCAAAACGACCAACGCATCCTGACCACGGTCTTCGAGTGTTCCCAGTTCTTCAATAAATACGGTCATAGCCGCCGCCGCATCGTCTTTATACATCTGTGCAAATTCTTGAGCGGAAACTCCAGCCACGCTTGCGAAGTTTTCCAGATCCTTGCCGCCCTTTTGCGCGGCAAGCTGCATCTCGACCATTACTTTGGACAGAGCAGAACCTCCGGCCTCTGCATCAATACCCACGGACGAAAGAGCGGCTGCGAAGCCTAGCACATCCGCTTCGGACATGCCGACCTGTTTTCCGGCACCGGCCAACCGCTGAGCCATCGAAAGAATATCGGCCTCTGTCGTCGCAGAATTATTACCGAGATCGACGATTGTTGCACCGAATCGGTCAAAATTGGACTGGTCCATTTGCATAACATTGGCAAACTGAGCGGCTAACGCAGCGCCTTCCGTTGCGGTTATATTCGTCGCCTCGCCCAGGTCGATCATGACCCGGGAAAATTCAAGAATGTTATCCGTCTCAATACCGAGCTGACCGGCTGCTTCGGCAACAGCAGATATTTCAACTGCTGTAGCCGGAACTTCTTTGGCCATGTCCCGGATCCCCTTTTCGAGCTCGGCCATCTGCTCGTCGGTACCCTCAACGGTCTTTTTTACACCGGTAAACGCGGTTTCAAACTCCACGGCTAGATTAAAGGACTTGACCGTAACTGCTCCGATCGCCGTTCCAACGGCCGCAATTGCAGTAGCGGCCGCAATCGCTCCGGCTTTGACCGCTCCTTTCATGACGGATCCGAAACTCGAGAGAAATCCATCCGTCTTTTTTGTCTTTTCGCCCGCGTCATCGACTTCTTTTCCGAATTTCTTTAATTCATCGGTCGTCTCGTCGGTTGCGTTTTCCAGATCCTTCATCTGCTTCTGGTTGTCCCGGAGCTCTTTTTCCATGTCGATCAATGTCGTTTCGGCATAAGCAAGCGACGTCGCATACTTTTTTGTCTGATTGGAGTTTTCTCCGGAAGCTTTTGCAGACTCCTCGTGCTCTTTCTTAATAGCCGCGATTTTCTGCCTTTGAACATCCATCTTTTTTTCAAGCGTGCTCGACGTTGCGGAAAGGATCTTCATTTTGTCTGCATTTTTATCAAACTCAGCAGTCGACCTTTTGAGCTCTGCGGAAAGGAGGTACATCTCGGTCGAAATTGATGTCATCGCACTTTTAAATTTCGCTTCGCCATCTAATACAAAGCGAGTACGAATATCCCGAACAGCCATATGAAGATCTCCTTTCCACTAAATATCCGCGGCCCGCTCCTTCCGGATCTGCCCGGCATACAGTTTTTGAAAATGAAAAAGCGTGATGATCCGTCCCGGTGTCGCTAAATAGGATTCCGGTAATGACAGTCCACACGCCAAGCCAATAAATAGAAGTCGGGGAGCGGTTAAGATGCTCCCCGACTTTTCACGTTTTTTTCGTTATCTATCTCCCGCAGAACTTCATCTTCCGGTACATCCTCGTCTTTCGGAATTTCGCTACTGTATCCTTCTTCCATCGATTCCATGATGATGACTTTACAGCGCTTGAAATCCTCCATCTTCCAGAACAGCTTGATCTCTTGTTTGGAAAGATCAAACTCAGGAAGCGCCTCTCCGGTTTCAATGCCGGCCTTTATGGCTGCGTTATGCCTCAAAATTTCGGCATTGATTAAGATCACCATCATTTCGATGATGGTATTGATCCCTTCTTCCGGATTCGCGCTTATTGACTCAGCCGTCATCTTCTCCTCTGCGTCTTCCAATGATCCGAACTTTTTGGTAATTTGTTCCATTGCCCACACATTGAAACAGAGCTTCCGGGGTGTCCCTAAATAAATGGTCGCTTTTTCTTTCATGACAAAAATCCCCGGGAGGCTTAAATAAGCCTCCCGGGGTTCCTCCTTTCGTGTGTGAAGTTGAATTATACTCCGGCCAATTCGAGTGCTTCGATCGCATCTTCGATCGCCGAGGCCGCTGCGGTCACCTTCGCCTGGGATGCCTCCGGATTCGCGGAAACGATCCCACCTAAATAAACCTGAATCGCAAGAGCACCCCAAGACTCGGAGGTGTAATCCTCCGGTTCCAAGATTTCCGCGGCTGCGATCTGAGCGCTCAGTCCGGTCTTATCTACTGAGCCGGTGTGAAGGATCCCGTCGATCCAATCAAAGGCCGCCTGTTCGGTCTCAAAAGTTGCCTGTCGTTTCCATATCCCATCACTGGGCATCAGGATGGTTCCGTTCATCTTCGGTGTCTGCCATTCGATTTCCTTCCCTTTCGTCTTGGCTTCCTCAGAAGGCTCGGCAAACTGGATTTTCTTGATGATCCGTGCCGGGTACGTTCGAACCCCATTCTTCATCCGGACCAGTGTAAATCCGAGTCCGACGTACGGCCCCATATCATTGGCTCCGGCTTGAATTTCGGAGATTCCACCCACATCGACAACGGAATGGCCACACAAGATTGCATACATCGGATCTGACAGATCATCGATATTCATTTCGATGGTACCGTCTGCAAATCCGCTTGCGGTTTCACTGGCTTCGTCATCGGCGTATAGCGGCTCGGTTCCGACGTTGTTGACATTGATGTTCGCGGAGATCGCTTTCGCCATCACCTGCCCGGTCCCATAAACTGTAGCTACGCTGGTTTCTTCGGTGATTTCCGCAACGATCGGTCTTTTCAGTCCAATTCTCGCCATTTCACAAACCTCTCTTTCTTAGCTCTTCGTTCCAAATTTCAGAGGCAACACTTTCGACCTCTGGAGCAGACATATCATCCGCATCATCGATCCAGTGGCTGCCTGGAAGCTTACTGCTGCCGTAATGCAAAATAAAGGCGACTTCCGCATTCCGGACCTTGTTTTTGTTTTTCCCTTGCGGGTAAATGTCTATTGTCTTTAGGTCTTTGACTGTCTTTGGCTTTTTGGCATAGTTGATCGATTGGATCATGTCCCCGGTATCCCGATGCCCGTGACTCTCCGCTGCGATCTTCCAGCACCTTCGGATGACTTCTGCTCCGGCTAAAAGAATCCGGTCCGCGATCGGACCGGTATCCTCGCCCATTCTCATCATTTCTTGCATAAGATCGTCCAAGCCGTCCGTGCGAAACCGCGCCATCAGATCACCTCGCAGTCCCATATAAAATGGAAATACCCGGTTTCATCTTCATAATCGACTTCCAG
>JAFGGR010000095.1 GCA_016930475.1 Clostridiales bacterium
TCATTTTCCGAATTGCTTGAATCAAGGCCGTAAGGAATGTTTTTTTCCCGAACATAGTCAGTGACCTGTTCCTTTGACGCGAAAAGGAGCGGTCTTACGATCCGTCCCCGGATCGGTCCCATGGCACAGAGCCCGTCGAGACCGGCGCCCCGGAAAAGATTGATCAACATGGTTTCCGCCCGATCCTCGCGTCGGTGGGCAACAGCGATCCGAACGCGGAGACGATCTTGCTCATACCGGTTTGCCACTTCGTCAAAAAAGGCGTATCGCGTCTTCCGTCCGGCCGCTTCCAGTCCGAGTCCTTCCGCTTTCGCCATCGCGGCAATGTCCGCTTTTCGCGAAAAAAAAGGAACTCGGCGGTGCTCGCAATACGACCGAACGATTTCTTCGTCCCCGTCAGATGCCTCACCGCGAAGTCCGTGATTCAGGTGAGCGACGACGATGGTCGGACCGGCTTTCCGATTACCCATTTCTTCGCCCGTAAAATCCTCGGACAAGGAAAGCAGAATGTCCAACAGACACATTGAATCGGGTCCGCCGGACACCGCGACTACAACGACATCGCAGTCCAGCAGACGATTCTGTCCGGTAAAGGTATAGCATTCATCCGAAAGAGACATCGGAATTCCTCATCGTCTTCGAATCGATCAATCGACAAACTTGGCATAATCCCCGAAAACCGCTCCTTCACCGGAGTCGTCGATCGGCGGAGGCGTAGGTTCGGGCTTATAAACATCCCGGGGATCCGGGTCCGCAGGATCATCCCTCTCAAGAAACATCGTTCTTTTCGGCCACCATTTCAAGTGGACGGTCTTCGTGGGACCTTGGCGGTTCTTCGCGATAATGATTTCGGCATCTTCCAGTTCCTTCTTCTCGACACTGGAATCATAATACTTCGACCGATAAATGAAAATGACAACGTCCGCATCCTGTTCGATCGCGCCGGAATCACGCAGATCCGAAAGGATCGGCCGATGCTCATCCCGGTTCTCGGCTCCTCTGGATAACTGAGAGAGCGCGATAACGGGCACTTCCAGTTCCTTGGCCATGATCTTCAGGGAACGCGAGATCTCTGAGATCTCTTGTTGGCGATTCCCAAAGTTCCGGGCGCCTGCAGGCGACATCAACTGCATGTAGTCGACGACTACGAGGTCGAGGCGGCTCTCATTTTTCAGTTGACGGCACTTGGCCATCATCTCGATCGTATTGATCCCCGAGCGATCATCGATCAAAAACGGCGCCGGTGAAAGAACGGAGAGGGCGTTCGAGATCTCTTTCCATTCATCCTTGGAGACGTTCGCGTTTTGCAGCTTAAAGGTGCTGATCTCCGCCTTGGAGGACAAAATACGATTGCCGATTTCTTCCTTGGACATTTCCAGACTGAAGAACGCAACATGTGTATTATAAAGGATGGACGCATTGGTCGCGATATTCACGACCAGTGCGGATTTTCCCATGGCCGGTCGCGCGGCAACAATGACCAAAGAACCGGGTCTGAGACCTCCGGTCGCCTGGTCCAGCTTCGGAAAGCCCGTATGAACGACTCTGCGATCCTTCTTTCCCTGGCTGATATCCATGATTTCCCGAAGGGTCCTCTTCAATATGTCACTAATGCTTTCAAAGTTACTTCCGGATGGGTTTTCACGGATCTCGGACAGTCTCTTCATGGCGATATCCACCAAATTATTGGCTTCCTGCTCGCCCGCATAAGATTGCTTAACGACTTCATCCAAAGATTCGATGAGTTTACGCAGAAGAGATTTCTGGCGAACAATGGAGGCATATTCCGCAATGTTTGATCGAATGATCATCAGATCGGAAAGTTGACTGACATAAGCGGTACCGCCCACCGCTTCCAATTCCCCCTGACGCTTCAGGCGCTCGGATACCGTTATGATATCCACGGCACTTCTTTCCGCCGCCAACTCAAGGATCGCGGTAAAAACCAGTCGGTTTGCGGGATGATAGAAATCCTGTGGTTGTAACGCAGTCATCGCTACATTGCGCCCTTCCTCGCTGTCAAGGCAAACGCACAGAACGGCTTGTTCCGCTTGGGTGCTCTGCGGCGGGATCCTTCCGGAAATGCTGTTCGCGGGCTCTTTTGTCATGTTCTCCTCCAACGATCACATAAATGCATCAACCGAAAGTCTTAACTTCCACCGTTACATTAACGGAAACCTCTGAATGAAGCTTAACGGTTGTCTCGTACTCGCCGGCACTCTTGATCGGACCTTTGATCGAGATGTTTTTCTTGTCCGCGGAAAACCCGAGTTTTCCTAATGCTTCGGCAACATCCGCGGAAGTAACGGCACCGTATAATTTACCGCCTTCTCCCGCCTTCATCTCCAGAACGACCTTCTGTCCGGCAAGTTTGGAAGCGACCGACTGTGCCTCTTCTTTCTCTTTTCTGGCCTTCTCGGCTTGCGAGCCCTTCTTCAGCCGAATCGAATTGAGATTGGATACCGTCGCCTCAAGCGCCATCTTTCTCTTGATCAGGAAATTCCTGGCGTATCCGTCGTTCACATCGACAATGTCATCGGCTTTCCCCAGCCCATTCACATCAGAGAGTAGTATCACCTTCATTATTCTTCCTGTCGCGCACCGATGAATTCCGGGCGCTCCTCCTTAAATAAAAAATCGGGCACCCTCGCCGCTGAGGACGATAGATGCCCAATAATTATAAACTGTGTACACGTGAATCGCAAATGCGATCGACACATATTCTCTAGATTCCGAAGGATCAGTCCACGATGTATGGAATCAAGGCAATGTGTCTGGCTCTTTTGATCGCGACGGTCAGCTCGCGCTGGTGTTTTGCACAGTTTCCGGTCATGCGCTTCGGTAAGATCTTACCGCGCTCGGAAATGAATCTGCGCAAACGCACAACATCTTTGTAATCGATCTGCTCAACTTTATCAGCGCAAAAAGCGCATACCTTACGGCGCATACGTCTCGGTCTCATTCCGCCGAAATCGCGTCCGCCGGAACGGGGGCCTCTGTTCTCAGACATAAGTATTCTCCTTTCAAATCAATTCATTCGAGTCATCCGGGCCGGTCACGGTCAACGGAAAACTCCGGCGATCTGCCGTTCAACTACAA
>JAFGGR010000096.1 GCA_016930475.1 Clostridiales bacterium
CGAGGACGAGAATGAGCCGTTTATCCTTACCAAGAATGAGGAAGATTTGCTCATCGGTTGGTCTCTAGGATGCTCAATATGGATCGTCGATAAAAGCGGCCAACTTCTTTACGCATCGGATATCCCGAATCAGGTGATCGCCCAACTTCAACAGAGTGGTGGAGCATTCCGGATCCCCGATCAATATATGACGAATTTTCTCGGGCCGCAGGGTGGTGTCCAGAATACACGGACAAGCGGGATGTTTTCGGATTCCAGAAATGATTGGATCTCCGCATCTTACCCGATCAACAAAGCCGGTCAGTATCTGATGGTCCACTCGTCGATAAATGTCGAGCAACAGACGATGTCGATGCTGGCCAATGTTCTGGCACTTCCGATCGGGATCTCTTTTGCGATCGCCCTGATCCTTTTTACGCTGATGACCCGCGCCATCGTTAAACCGATCCGTCTGTTATCCGATGTAGCGCGCCAAGTCACTCAAGGCGACTTATCCGCTCGCATTCAATACTCGGAAATGGAGCGGGATTCTCCGTTCCAATATCTGATCGTAGACGAATTAGGCATGATGATAACGGCCGTTAACGACATGATCGAGCGGCTCGAGCGTCAGGAAGGGGATCGGCGGGTTTTCATATCCAGTATCGCTCATGACCTCCGGACTCCACTGACTTCAGTTAATGGATTTATATCCGCAATTATGGACGGAACGATACCTCCGGATAAGGTCGATAAATATATGCAAATTGTAAAGTCGGAAGTGGAACGTATCCAGCTCCTGACAGATACGATGACCGAGGCGACATCTCTTGCTCACGTGGAGCGGGAAAATATGGAGTCGTTTGACATCAACCATCTGATCCGCGACACGCTTTCCAACCTTGAGAACCAACTTTCCGCCAAGAACCTTGGCGTTCAACTGGAACTTTTCGAAAACGATAAAGGCGAGTTGACGGCGTTTGGAAATCGACAGTCCATCATGAGAGTGGTTTACAATCTATTGACCAATGCCATGAAGTTCTCACCGGATGATGGAACGATCGCGATCACAACTTATTACGAAGCGAAGGACAGTCAGATCACCGTATCCGTCGAAGATTCAGGCCCGGGTATCCCGATTGACCAGAGGACCCGGATATTTGACAGTTTTTATAAGATCGATCCGTCCAGGACCGATGCCGGATCAGGACTCGGGTTGTTTATCTGCAAGGAAATACTCGTTGCTCACGGGCAGGGGATCCGAGTCGATGACAGCAGGGATCTGGGGGGCGCTAAATTTGTTTTCACCCTCAACAGTTCGGGCGAAAGGGCGGACTGAGTGCAAAAGCAGGAGAAAGCGCAAATCATTCTTTCGGAACTCGAAAAGCTTTATCCGGTCGCGGCCTGCTCTTTGGACTTTGACGGGGATCCTTTCCACTTTCTCGTGCGGAGCATCTTATCGGCGCAATGCACGGATAAACGTGTGAACCTTCTTACCGCGACTCTTTTCGACAAGTACCCCGGAATGCGGGAGTTTGCCGAGACCGATACGACCGAACTGGGCGAGGACATCAAGAGTTGCGGTCTATACAGGGCCAAGTCCAAGGCGATCAAAGCGACTTCGGCGATCCTTCTTGAGGAGTTCGAGGGCCGGGTACCTTCCGACAGTCGGGACTTGGAGCATTTGCCGGGAGTCGGCAGAAAAGTAGCCAATCTGGTTCGCGGCGAGTTGTTCGGAATACCGGGCATCGTTGTGGATACCCACTGCGCAAGAGTGGCGAAGCGTTTGGGACTTACCGACTCCGATCATCCCCTTCAGGTCGAAAAGGACCTGGCGGCTTGCATTCCCGAAGATAAATGGATTACACTGGGACACAGATTTGTCGCGCACGGGCGCGCGGTATGTACCGCACGCAAGCCCTTGTGCGAGTCCTGTCCGCTCAGTGAGGTTTGCCGATATGCGAAACGACCGTAATGCCGGTCAAGAAGACCCGGTCGGACTTCTGGAAAAACCGATCGAAAAGTGCCTGAGTATTCCGCCCAAGAGGTTGGAGTTGCTCAAGCGACTCGGTGTTTATCGCGCGTACGATATGGTTTCCCTGTTCCCGAAGGACTACGAGGACTGGACGTCCAAAGTTCCGATCGCAGAATTGGTCGACGGAGCGGATGCGTCTTTTTGCGCAATCGTACGACAGAAACCCTCGCTTTTTCGAAAAGGTCGCTTCTCCGTCCTTCAGACGATCCTTGAAGATGAATCCGGGGTCGTCAAGGCCGTCTGGTTCAACCAACCCTATTACCTCAACAAGCTCGAAAAGGGTGTCACATACCTCTTTCGAGGGCGGACCAAGCGAGACGGGAAGGTTTTTGAGGTCATTAATCCCATGTTTCGGCTGGAAGACGATAACGACGTTCCGGGGATTCGACCAATCTATCCGATGACCAAGGGCTTAACGCAAAATCATGTGCGCACGATAATGGAAAGTATTCTTCCGAGGGTGCTTCCGGAGCTTCCGGAGCCGATCCCCGATTCAGTTCGAAAAGCGGAGCGGCTCTGTTCCGCGCCTTACGCTTACGAGAAGATCCACCTTCCGGACTCGGCGGCTGCGATCGAGGAAGCCCGAAAACGACTCATCTTCGAAGAATTGTTCCTCATTATCGGTGGATTGAAGTCTATCAAAATGGAAAAAGCCGCATCCGGAAGCGCCGCAACGATCCGCCCGGACGCCGCAGCGAAAGGGCGTCTGCAAGATTTTATCCGGAGCTTTCCCTTTCACTTGACGGACGATCAGGAACGGGTAATCCGCGAAGTCGCCGGGGATGTTGCGTTGCCTCGCCCGATGAATCGACTGATCCAGGGCGATGTCGGATCCGGTAAGACCGCGGTCGCGGCCGCGACCATGTGTCTATGCGCCGCTTGCGGCCATCAGAGCATTTTCATGGCGCCTACTTCGGTCTTGGCCGCACAGCACTATAACAATTTGAAGGAGCGCTTTTCGGGTGTCGGGATCCGGACGGACCTGATGCTCGGCAGTACCAAAGCGGCCGAGAAAAGGGCGATCCGATCACGTTTGCTCAGTGGTGAAACGAAGATCCTAATCGGAACACACGCCGTGCTTTCCGAAAAGAACGAGTATCACTCTCTGGCGCTTCTGATCACTGACGAACAGCATCGATTCGGTGTTCGTCAGAGAGGTGCGCTTTCGGCCGAAGCCGGAAGGGATCTGCATACACTGGTCATGTCCGCGACTCCGATACCGAGGACGCTCGCGATGATCCTTTACGGAGACCTCGACATTTCGATCATCAAATCGGTCCCGGCCGGAAGGATGCCGATCGAGACGTACCGGGCGACGTCCGATGAGGATGAGCGCATTTTCGAAATCATGAAGCGCCAGATCGACGCGGGCCGTCAGGTCTATTATGTTTGTCCGCAAATCGAACCCGGCGAAGATTCGGAGGATGAGATCTCTTCGGTCGTCGAGCAATACGAACGGTTCCGGGAGAGCGTTTTTCGAGAGTATCGCATCGGACTCCTGCACGGCGGGATGACGTCCGACGACAAGGACGAGGTCATGCGAGGGTTTGCTGACGGAAATGTAGACCTTTTGGTTTCGACGACGGTGATCGAGGTCGGTGTCGATAATCCCAACGCATCTCTGATGGTCATCGAGAACGCAGAACGCTTCGGTTTGGCCACGCTCCATCAGCTCAGAGGACGAATCGGTCGCGGACCACACCGCTCGGTATGTATACTTAAATCGGACAGCGAAGAAAAACTCGCCCTCAAACGACTGAAGACGGTCTGCTCGACGACGGACGGCTTTGTCCTCGCCGAAAAAGATCTCGAACTGCGCGGGCCGGGCGATTTTTTCGGGACGCGACAGCACGGACTGCCCACCTTGCGTATCGCGAATCTGTATCGGGACGCCGGCCTTCTGGCGCGGATATCCCAGACCGTCGACGAGCTTTTCAAGAGGGAAGGCGGCCTTACGCATACAGAATCCGCAAGGCTTTACGACGCATTCCGCCGCCGCTTCGGCCTGGAGATGGATCGGCCGCCGCTGTAAAAGAAACCGGGTATGGCTGACCGCTGTTCCAAGTAAATAAGTGGATTGACCGATCGACAATTAAAGGAGAATAAACATGCCCAGAGTTGTTTCCGGAAAATACAAGGGGGCGCGTCTCAATGCCCCGAAGGGCGAAAAAACACGCCCGACATCGGACAAGGTCAAGGAAGCTCTTTTTTCGATCATTCAAATGCATCTTCCCGGAGCCGTCTTTCTGGACCTGTTTGCCGGGAGTGGACAGATCGGGCTTGAGGCGTTGAGCCGAGGCGCTGAAGAGGCGGTCTTTGTCGAGCACAGCCGGAGCGTTGCGGCGGTCATTTTCTCCAATATCGAGAAGCTCCACGCCGAGAAAGAATCGGAGGTCATCGTTTCGGATGTTCCATCGGCACTCGTGAAACTTGCGAGCGCCAAGAGACGATTTGACATTATTTTCATGGACCCGCCGTATGCGGAAACTGCCGCGATCTTCAAAAAAACTGCCGCGTTCATCGCGAAAAATGATCTTCTGAATGATGGCGGAATGCTGATTATCGAGCATTCGACCGATACGGTTTTCGAAGGAAATGTAATCAACTTGACATTGATCCGATGTTGTAAGTACGGATTGACTCTGCTAACATTTTATAACAGATAGGATGATTTGGGGGTTGTTAGCGTGAAGACCTTTTTGTTCCCCGGAAGTTTCGATCCTTTTTCGCTGGGGCATCAGGATATCGCAAGAAGAGCTGCGAGGCTTTGTGACCGCCTGATAGTAGCCGTTTTGAAGAATTCCGACAAGGCACCCGTCTTTACGGCGGATGAGCGCGTTTCGATGGCTAAAACCTGCCTTTCCGGGATCGACGGCGTCGAAGTGATCCTTTTTGAGGGCCTTCTTGTGGATCTGTATCGTAAACTCGGGGCCTCCGCGGTCGTGCGCGGTCTGCGGGGGGAGTCCGATTTTCGAATCGAGGCGGAAATGGCGGCAGTCAATAAGTTACTCTTTCCGGAATACGATTTGATCCTTCTCCCGTGTAATGCGGACATGGTTTTTATCAGTTCGTCTACAATTAAAGAGGTCGCCGTTTTCGGCGGAGATATATCAAAAATGGTAAATCCTGAGATTGTCGATTTTGTGCAGTCCAAGATATTGGAAAGGAAGGCAAGGAATTGATGGAGGAGTATGGAGCACAGGACAATGTCCGTTCAAATCGGTCCAGTGAGACGGATTTGTTCGAACTGCTCGATCAGCTTCAGGAGACGGTGACCCAGGCCAAGGGACTTCCTTTTTCGGATAATTGTGTCGTCGATCGACAGGATGTCTTATATTGGATCAACCAGATCCGGGAGAATTTGCCCGAAGAAGTTCGCCAGGCGCGTTGGATCGTCGAACAGAACCGACAGATCGTAGCCAGTGCCCGGCAGAAGGCGGAGAGCATTTTACGTGAGACGGAGCAGCGCTCCGCAATCATGGTCGATGAGCATGAGATCACGCTTCGAGCCCGGGAAATGGCGCAAGCAAGCATTGATCAGGCGAATCAGGCCGCTTGGCAGATCCGCGTCGCTTCGACCGATTACGCAAGACAACGGCTGACCGAGATCGAGAACCAGTTGACGGAGATGCTCGTCAAGGTCCAGAAGAATAAGAAAGAGTTGAAATAACCTCGCGGAAGGAGTATCCCGATGCTGTTGGGGATTCGGATCAAGAACGCCAAGTTATTCCTCGACGATCGTGCGGGTGCACTTCTCGAGGATTTTTTGTCGGGACATGTCAGTAACGGGCAGTCAATGTCTGCCGGCATTTCGCCGATCATCCCCCTGACGAATCTCAACGCGATCATCGGTCGAAACCAGTCCGGAAAGAGTTCGTTTTTCGATTGTTTATCGTTCGTTTCCGACTGCGTGACCAAAGGATGCGCAGAGGCATCGGTCATCCGAGGGCGTCCGGGATTTTCGAGACTCTTGTCAGCCGGAGCGGACCGGATGGAATTTGACCTGATGTTTCTGATGTCAAACGGCCATAATCCGACATTGCCGGACGAGTACTATCTTTCGTACCGCTTCTCACTGATCCCGGACCATAACGGGAAACCCTCCTATGATTCCGAGATGGTGCGTTACGGAATAAACCCCCAAAAAGAGGATAACTTTGCGACGGTCCTCGATATCCATAAAGGCAAAGGCAGGGTAATGTTCGGGGAAATGATGATCGACGCCAGTATCATGGACCCCGGACATTCTGCGCTGAGATCTTATGGAAATATCTTGCAGTGTGCTGTTCTGAATGCTCTGCAAAGAGAGATCACGCGTTGGTTTTTCTGCCGGTTCAGCAATCCGAAGGGCAATAACGGAACGAAACAGCAGATCGCTCCCGGCGGGCACAAGCACCTGAACAGCGACGGATCAAATGTGAAAAATGTTCTTCAATATCTGGAAAATGAAGATCCTCATTTTTATCGTCGCCTCATGGAGCGAATCGAAGAGAAGATCCCTGCGGTCGGCAAGGTCAAGGATAAACTGCCCGACGATTTTCGAGACAGTCCGAACCGTCTTTTCCTCTATCTTCTTCTGCTCCACGATCCTATGCCGCGTCCGCTGATATGCGTAGAAACTCCGGACTTGGAGTTGTACCATGACATGGTTGATGTGCTTTCGGCGGAATTTCGGGATTATACGATACGAAACCCCTATTCGCAGATCATCTTTTCGACGCACAATCCGTATATTCTCGAGGCGATGTCTCCCAAAGAAGTATGGATATTTAAGCGGGCGGAACATGAAGATGCGGATTCTGTGGATATCCGTTGCGCGGGAGCCGACCCGATCGTATCGGAAATGTACCAGCAGGGCGTAGGGATGGGTGCGATATGGTACTCGGGACACTTTGACGATTGAGCCGGAGAGACAACATGCGTTTTGAGGTATTGACAGAAGACCGATCGGGTGCCATTGTGATGGACCGTTTAATGGAGAGGATATTATCCCCGCTGGTGTCGGACTACGAAGTTTCCGTGCGTCCGCATCGGGGAAGAGGGGATGTTCCGACAAACCCATACCAGCCACCGAAGGCGGAAGCTTCCGGACTCCTGGATCTTCTTCCCGCCAAACTTCGTGCATACGATCGCGTATATGCGGGGTCGGATTTTATTTTGGTCGTGGTAATGGATTCCGACTACCATTCACCGGATGAACTCAAAAATGAATTGATCACTCTATGTAAAAAGCACGCGCCGTCACTGCCATTTGTCATCGGATTATGCGTCGAGGAGACCGAGTCATGGCTGATCGGTGACGAACAGGCGCTGTTGAAGGCGTATCCCGAAGCGGACTTATCGGTGCTCGAAAATTATAAACAGGACAGTGTTTGCGGTACATGGGAAGTCTTGTGCCGATGTGTTCTCGGAAGCAAAGCCGAGCGTGTAATACGAGTCGGATATCCGGCGATCGGGCAATATAAGCATGAGTGGGCGCTTCGCATTTCCGAATACCTGGAGCCGGAAAAAAACGTATCTCCGAGCTTTAAGCGATTCCGTTCCTACCTGTCCTTCATCGTCCAAAAGGCCTTGGAGCCCATAAACCCATGAACACCTGTTCGTCGGCGTATGTTCACATCCCGTTTTGTGTTCGAAAATGCCCATACTGCGACTTCACGTCGTTTGAGAAAATGTCCGATCATAAAGGACCATATCTTTGCGCACTTTTTCGCGAAGTGGAACTGACCTCCGTGCAAAGCCCCGGAGGCCCGCTTTCTACGGTTTATTTCGGCGGCGGAACACCATCACTTCTGACACCCGAAGAAGCCGGGAGTATCCTCGATAAGATTGGCGATTCCTTCGGGATTGAAACCGGCGCCGAGATCACTATCGAAGCAAATCCGGGCACGGTCACCGCGTCTGCCCTCAGAGGGTATAGGAATACCGGTTTTAATCGGATCTCGATCGGCGTACAAAGTTTTTCGAACAGGGTTCTTCGCGGACTCGGGAGGATCCATACGGCCGAGGAGGCGGATCGCGCCATCAGAATGTCCGCTGAAGATGGTTTTTCGAATATTTCCTGCGATTTAATGCTCGGCGTTCCGGAACAGACTCTGGCGGACATCGTGCACTCCGTCCGACATTTGATTGATCTTGGTGTCCCGCACATCTCCTGTTATTCGCTCAGTCTGGAGGATGGCACGCTGTTTTTCGAAAAGTACTCCGGACGACCCGACCAACTGCCCTCGGACGAAGAGGAGAGGGAGATGTATAATACCGTTCGCCGTCTTCTTGCCGACGCCGGATACCGGCATTATGAGATCAGCAATTTCGCGCTGACGGGCTTTGAGAGCCGCCACAACACTGTGTATTGGGATGCCTTGCCGTATTACGGTTTCGGGTGTGGTGCACATTCTTATATCGACGGTGCGCGTATTGGGAATGAGGTGAGTTTGAAGCGGTATATCGAAGTCCTGACGGCGGATGCACCGGACCTCAAGGGAATTCAGTCGGAAACCGAACGGATCGACAGAGAAGCGGAGATGAGAGAAGTGATGCTCCTTGGATTCCGGAAACTTTCCGGGATTTCGACGGCAGACTTTCAGACGCGTTTCGGGATCGCTCCGGAACAGATCTTCGGACACGAATTAGAGGTGCTCCTTCAGGACGGACGGATCGAAAAAGCCGACGGCAGGTGGTTTTTAAGCGAAAAAGGACTGGACTTCGGCAACGAGGTTTTTCGGAGTTTTGTACAGTAGACAAATTCGTTTCATGTTCTCTTCATTTACCATTTGACATTCTTTGACTATGGTGCTAAATTGGTTTTAGCACTCGATGATTGCGAGTGCTAAACGGTCGATCCGGCATTATATGAGACCCCATGTTTTTGCGAAGCGAACGACTGAAAACTGAAGGGAAGGAAGTGAAAGGATATGCCTTTGGATCAACGTAAGAAGCAAATCCTGCAGGCGATCGTCGACGATTATGTGTCGACGGCGGAGCCGGTTGCTTCCAACGCACTTATTCAACGACACGATTTTCGAGTCAGCTCGGCAACCGTTCGCAACGAGATGTCGGACTTAGAGCAAATGGGCTATCTCGAGCAACCGCATACCTCCTCGGGCCGGGTGCCTTCCGATAAGGGATACAGAGAGTATGTAGATTCCCTGATGAAGGTTGACACGTTAACCGACGCGGAGGGTGAAGAAATCAGAAGAAGACTCAGCGAAAGTTTTGACGAGCTCGCGGGGCTTCTGAAGAAGGCGTCCAGCACGCTTTCGGAGCAGACGGGGTACGTTTCTCTGGCGATCACACCCAGACTACGCAAGAGCTATCTGAAACAATTGAAAATGATGATGATCGAGCCCGGAAAGGTATTGGTGGTCGTTGTTCTTTCCGCGGGGATCGTCAAGGACCGGTTGGTTCGCATCCCGGATTATCTGACTCCGGAGCAACTCTCCCGTATATCATCGGCCATCGAGGTCGGTCTTTACGGTAAGCCGCTGGAGGAAATATCGCTGGTCACCGTCGCTTCCGCGGCAAAAGATTCACAATTGCCGGACTCTCTTTTGAATCAGGTGCTCTATGAGGCATATACGGCCATTAAGCAGGCGGATAACCTCGAAGTGTATATGGACGGCACCAACCGGATGCTGTCGCTTCCCGAGTTCAGCAATGTGTCGAAGGCCAGGACGCTTTTCGACGCGTTGGCCATGGACGGGATCGTATCCGGATATGTGAACGAGCTTTCCATGGAGAATGAAAAGGCTTCATATATGATCCGTATCGGTCAGGAGATATCGATCGGAGGATTGTCGGACTGCAGTTTCATCACGACGACCTACAACGTCGGAGATAAAATAGCGGGAAACATCGGCGTCATCGGACCGAAACGCATGGAGTATTCCAAGGTCATATCGCAAATCAGTTTCATACGACAAGTGATCAATCATCAACTCGAAGAAATAAAAGCATTGAACGGAGGATAGAGTAATGACAAAGAGACAACATGGCGAGGCCGAGGAGAACATGACCAGCGCTTCAGTGGACCCGAAAGCCGATATCACCGAAGCGTCGGAAAGCCCTGAAGGATCGCATGCGGCTCCGAAGGGCGATAAGAAGGCCAGAAAACCGGGTCATGAGGATCAGTTGAACGCCGAAATCAACGAGCTGAAGGACAGGTATCTGCGGCTTTTAGCGGAGTACGACAATTTCAGAAAGCGCACGCAAAAAGAGCGCGAATCCCTATATGCGGATGCGGTGGCGGAGATCGCCAAGGAGTGGCTTCCGGTCATCGATAATGTTGAGCGCGCGATGTGCTTTCCGATCGATGATTCGCAAGAGACCGCGCAGAAAGTAGCCGAAGGGATCAAGATGATCCATCGGCAAATTCTGGAGGTTTTCGCGAAGTTTGGAATCGCGGAGATCGACTGTGCGGACGGTACCTGCTTTGACCCGAATCTGCATGAGGCCGTTCTTCACGTCGAAGATGAAGCGTTAGGCGACCAGTGTATCGCCCAGGTTTTTCAGAAGGGCTACCGAACCGCCGACAGAGTTTTAAGATATTCAGTGGTAAAAGTTGCAAACTGATTCATAAAGGAGAAAGAACATGAGTAGTGAGAACATCAAGTCCAATCTGGTCCCGACCGTTATCGAGACAACCAACCGCGGCGAGCGGGCGTACGACATCTTTTCAAGACTGTTAAAGGAGCGGATCGTTATCCTTTCCGAGGAGGTCAATCATATCACGGCCAGCCTGATTACGGCGCAGCTTCTGTTTTTGGAAGCGGAGGATCCGGATAAGGATATTCAGTTCTACATCAACAGCCCCGGTGGATCGGTATCGGACGGGCTGATGATTTTTGACACGATGAAGCATATTAAGCCGAATGTTCAGACCATTTGCATGGGGATGTCCGCTTCGATGGGCGCATTTCTTCTTGCGGCGGGAACTAAGGGCAAGCGCTTTATCCTACCGAATGCCGAGGTGATGATCCATCAGCCCTCGGGCGGCACACAAGGTCAGGCGACAGATATCCTGATCGCGGCAAAGCACATCGAGAAAACCAAAAAGAAACTGAACGAACTGATGGCCGATATGACCGGACAGCCGTTGGATACCATCGAAAAGGATATGGACCGGGATAACTGGATGAACGCCGAAGAAGCCGTCAAATACGGAATCGTCGATCAAATCATGAATAAAAGAGAATAAAGCGGGAAAATATTTCAGCACAGATTGTAAAGGAGAATAAGAATATGGGAAAAGTAATCGGTATTGACTTAGGAACAACCAATTCATGCGTAGCGGTGATGGAGGGCGGTGAGCCCGTCGTTATCCCGAATCCGGAAGGCAATCGGACGACTCCGTCGGTCGTTGCGTTTTCGAAGACCGGCGAGCGGCTGATCGGGCAGGTCGCCAAGAGACAGGCGGTCACAAACCCCGATCGTACGGTTCAATCCATCAAGAGAGAAATGGGATCGAACTTCAAGGTGAAAATTGATGATAAGGAATACTCCCCTCAGGAGATTTCCGCCATGATCCTCGGCAAAATGAAGAGTGATGCCGAAGCGTATCTGGGGCAACCGGTCACGCAAGCGGTCATCACTGTTCCGGCCTACTTTTCGGACTCGCAAAGACAGGCGACCAAAGACGCCGGTAAAATTGCCGGGCTGGAGGTCTTGAGAATCATCAACGAGCCGACCGCGGCGTCTCTGGCATACGGCCTTGACAAGGAATCCGATCAGAAGATCCTGGTTTTTGACTTGGGCGGCGGAAC
>JAFGGR010000097.1 GCA_016930475.1 Clostridiales bacterium
CATTCTTTTGTTTTATCAAGATATCTTTTAAGTGGTAAAATGAAATTGTAAGCATGTGAATCATGCGCTTTAGAGTTTATACCGGGGGAATCCTTCTAAGGATGCCGAATCAAGAAGCGACCCCGGATATGCCTCAGTACGGAGGAAATGTATGCGCGTTGCCCGTCAGAAGTTCCCGGGCCTGACTATTTTATTCTGTTTATGCATTGTCCTGACCGGGGTTCTTTCCGGCTGCAAGGCCGCACCGCAGCCTTCCGCCGTGACAGCGGATTCGAAATGGTTTGCTTCCTCTTCTTTGTTGATGAGCGATTACGAGTTGGTCAACCGGCTTTTGGCTTCTGCGGGTCTAAAAGATGCGAATGATATCGCAGGTCTTTATTTATTCAAGGATCGCGGCACGGAGGGGTTCTCATCCGTATTGAACACAGGGGAGCAGTACTTTCTTTCAAACCATGACAGCGCGGGAAATGTGATTCAAACGCTCCCGCTCGAGGGCCTTTCCGGGCTTCCGCTTGCCGCTTTTCGCCGCGCGGACTCAAGTTTATGCGTCATCACCGAGGTAACGGACCAGGAAACCTGGAGTATTCTCATTCGTTATCATATTCTCTCCGAAGACGATAAGGCCGTCATAAGTTCCGGAGAGATCGACGAACTCAAGAATATGAGTGTCAACGCAGTGGATTCGGATCAGGATCAGAACGTATATTTTCTCCTGGGGAGTCGGATCATCACCTTGGATCTGTCGACATTTCGCTCGAAAAGCATCCCGCTGTCCGACTCGGGCATCTTCGATATTGCATATATGAACGGGCGCCTTTACGGGATATCGGAGAAGGATGGCTCTGGTCATCTTTTCGAGATCGATCCCAAGACAGGAAATGCTTCCGAACTGATGTCCTTTTCGAGCGAATCGGAGTTTCTGCCCGTACAGGTCATCGGCGCGGTCTCGGGCTCGGAAAGCAAGGTCTATCTGATGTCCGAGACCTCCGTCGCGGAGTACAATCCGCAGGCAAGGGTCCTGACTATGTTAGTTCAGGGCTCTCAGAAAGGCTTGTCACTCCTTCCGATCGATTTCGGTTTTTTGGTCCTTTTCGAAAATACGTTTCTCGCATTGGGCGAAACGCTGAACTTTGACCCGCAAGAGGGCGTCAATGAATCCATCGGTCTGTTCCGGATCGAACTATTAGACCATCCGACCGATAAGTCCACCATCCGGCTCGGGCTTTTCGGGATGGAAGGAACGGATGACCTCGATTATCTGGCCACGCTTTTCAATCAAAATAATCCGGATTACGAGATCGAGATCGTCCGTTACGGGAATTACGAGGAAAATTTCGGAGAAAACTTTTCCTTCGACGATATCCGGCGGGCGCGCGAGGATCTGATCGCGAGTATTCTTTCCTCCACGGAGCCCGCAGATGTCTATTATCTTCCGCTCAGCGACACCGAGATCCTGGCCGAACGGAATATGCTTTCCGATATATCGGACATTGTCGACGAGGCGATTTCCCACCGAAGTTCGGATTATGCCATGAATGTGATCGAATCCTGCAAAAGAGAGGGTCGGATGAATTGGTTCACACCCTTCTTCGTGGTTTCCGGATTTCTGTTTGATCAAAGCCGACTTCAGGAGATCCATGATTTTTCGCTTGAAGGGATGATCGAATATGCGACCGCAGCAGATCTCCAACCCGTTTCCGGGCTCTTTAGCCTGTTTCCCATTATCGAAAAGGAATTTACAGACCCCTCCGCGGAGACGGATTCGCAGGAATTAATTGACTTGCTGGAGATGTCTCTCGTATCCGCCCAAAAAGACGGTGACCCGCTCATCGACCAGTATTCCCTATCAAATTTTCATGCCTTTGTTTACGAAGCACAGAGGCGGGACTCCGAGTTCACTCTGATCGGATATCCCGACGGAGAAAAAAATCCTCCTTTCCTTTCCGCAACTTTTGTTTGCTCGATACCGGCTCAGTCCGGGAATCCGGAGGGGGCAGCGGAGTTTATCCGGTTCATGCTTTCGCCGACGATCCAGAACATGTCATCTGTTTTTGCCGGGGAAGAAATGCCGGTCTTGCTCTCCGCCTTCGACGCACAGACGGAACTGATCGCCAAACAATACAGAGATCCGATGACGGATTCGGAGACTCAGCTCTTTGTCCACAATTCGGCAATCACCGAGGCTATGAGCAATATGCCCATACAAGAGAAAGAGGATTTGATCCCCTTCCCGACCGACGATCGTTGGCAGGATTCCTTCAAACGCCTTGCTCTCGAGGCCGAAGGGCTCTACGTGGAGGACTACAGTCTGTTCCTGATCCTGTATGAGGAGTACAGCTATTTTTTCAACGGTCAGAAATCCGCGGAGGAAACGGCCAAGGTCATTCAAAACAGAGTCTCCGTGTACATGGCCGAGAGAGAATAGACTCGCGGTCGAGCGTGGCTTATCGACACCCGAATTTCACTTTTACGCCTTCAGCGTCCTCATTGAATTCAAGACCGCCAGCACCGTCACGCCGACATCCGCGAATACCGCGAGCCACATCGTCGTGATCCCAAGGGCGCCGAGTGTAAGGAAGGCGAACTTGATCGCAAGCGCAAACGCGATGTTTTCGCGAACGATCCTCATCGTTCTGCGGGCAATTCGGATCGCCCGGGAGAGTTTTCCCAGATTGTCGTCCGTAATGACGACGTCGGCCGCTTCG
>JAFGGR010000098.1 GCA_016930475.1 Clostridiales bacterium
CAGTTTGCCGATTTACAGCTTCTTCTGAGATAAGTGATCATACATTCTATGAATCGGTCCGGTTCACCTCTTGATCATGCTATCGCAGAATCCTTTTATAATCTCAAAAACAGAGCTCGTTAAACTCAAAAAGCACATAAGTAGAGCTGAAAGAATTGACTGTTTTTGCATCAATTGTCGAAAAGTCGAGCATTATATCCCCTAAAAAAGTCCTACTATCGATTCGGAAGGAGTCACTATGGCTGGATTAGAGACATGTGTCCGACATCACCACGCGGAATCGGCGGTTCTTGATTTATCCGGGATTTGTCGGATCCGGCTGCTTTCCGGTGCCTCAACGGCACCTATCGAGTTCCCGGATGATCGAAGTCGGGAGATTTTATGCGCAATTTCTCAGGAGGTCATGAATTTGAAAAGAGAGCAGTTGTTAGCCGGGGATGATCCCCGCACAATTCTGCTGAAAGTCCCTTTCCAGAAGTGGTTTGATCTGGTGCTCAGAGATGTTTTTACGGATCGGTTTGAGTCGACTGATTTTCTGAACGGATCCGATTTGAAGTATGCCTTTGGATTACGAATCATACGAAGTTCTTATATAGCGGTTTCATGCCCGGAAACGTCATATTCAGAGAGTATCGATTCCCCTGATGGGAGTGGGATCGAGAGCGACTCATTCCGCGTCCCGATTGAGCTCGAGCTTCTCCTTCCACCGCTATGGCAAATCGGACGATCGAGAAGAGTTGGTAATTCCCGCATTTCACCTACTGACCACAAATGTTCCGGAGGTGAGTTGTGTCTTCTGAGGAAGCTACCCTCCGGGCAATGGAGTGGTCGAATTTTGAGTGCTGAGGAATCGACGGATTTTCGACAGATGGTGCCGCTTTCCGAAGTTCGATCTTGAGGCTAAGGCGTATGGTTCTTGAGTTATGATCGATTCGGGCAGATTCTCGAGCCTCGAGTCTTTGCTCATAACAATAAAAAAACTTCCGGAATCATTTGACTCCGGAAGTCTTTTCTTTTGTAAAGGGGGTCGAAATTACTTGATCTCGACGTCAGCGCCGGCTTCCTTAAGTTTGGCGGCAACAGTGTCCGCTTCTTCCTTGGAAACGTTCTCCTTAACAGCCTTAGGAGCTCCGTCGACCAAGGCTTTGGACTCGGTCAGACCTAGCCCGGTGACCTCGCGAACTGCCTTGATTACGGCGATCTTCGCGGCTCCGGCGCTCTTCAGAACAACGGTGAACTCGGTCTGCTCAACAGCAGCGGCACCGGCGGCTTCTCCACCGGCAGCGGGAGCAGCAACGGCAAGAGCGGCGGCGGATACGCCAAACGCATCTTCAATACCCTTTTCAAGCTCAAAGAGCTCCATAACGGAAAGGGACTTCACTTCTTCAAGGATCTTCTCAATTTTTGTGCTGGCCATTTTTTTCTTCCTCCATTAGTTTGCCGTTTTCCGGCTGATTACTCTTTGGTCTCTTTTGCTTCTTCGGCTTCCGCCGCCTTCTTTGTGGTCGGCTTTGTGGTCTTCTTTGCAGGCTTGGGCTCTTTTTCCGCTTCAGCCGCCGGCTCTTCCGCCGGAGCTTCGACTACCGCTTCAGCGACAGGTTCCACCTTAGCTTCTTCCTTGGCCTCAACAATGGGCTCTGCCTTAGCTTCTTCGGTCACTGCGGGAGCTTCTTCAGTCTTAGCTTCTTCCTTGGCCTCGACAACGGGCTCTGCCTTAGCTTCTTCGGTCACTGCGGGAGCTTCTTCAGTCTTAGCTTCTTCCTTGGCCTCGACAACGGGCTCTTCCTTTGAGTCTGCCTTCTTTTCGACCTTGGTCTCGATTGGGCCTTCCTCTTGTACCTTCTCGGCGGCCGCCTTAAGCAGCATGGCGAGCTTGGTCATCGGGAACAGCAGGCCGTAGGCGATTTGTCCGTAGAGGACTTCCTTGCTCGGGATCTTTGCGAGAATCTTAACTTCATCGGCTGAAGCAACCTTACCCTCGATGATGCCGCCCTTCAGGGTCAGCTTGTCGAACTTGTCCGCATACTGCTTCAGGATCTTTGCCGGAACGATCGCATCTTCGGTCGAATAAGCGATTGCGGTCGGCCCCTTCAGGATGTCCTCGACTCCTTGGATGCCCAACTCCTTGAAAATCAATGTGGCTGTCGTATTCTTTACGACCTTGTACGACACATTGTTCTTCCGGAGATCTGCGCGCATCTCGGTGTCGGTGGATACCTTGAGGCCGCGAGCGTCCGCGAAAACGAACGACTTCGCATTCCGATAGTCCGAAACGAGCTCGGCAACCATCTTCTTTTTTGCGTCAAGAATCTTTTGACTTGGCATTCGTGTGCACCTCCTTGTCCAGATATAAATACCCCTCGCGCTATGGACACGAGGGGTAAACATTCATTCACTCTTTCAGAGTTACTGAAGGACCCACCTCGGCGGGACGAACGAATCGTTTACGGCCCGAAGGCCTCCCACTGTCTTTGGCGTGGCTATTTATTGAATTGTAGCGTCTTTTCGAAACGGGTGTCTTGCGACCTCTTGTTCCGGCGGGACGAGCGCCTTGCGGATCATCGGGTGATTTGGGCCTAGCTTTCGCTTGGAACCGGCCTGTAACCGACCCGGACTTTCGTTTAGAGCTTCGCGGCGTTCACCCGGATTCCGGGGCCCATCGTTGAAGCGAGGGAAACATTCTTCAAGTACTGACCTTTGGCCGCTGCAGGTTTTGCCTTGATGATGGCGTCCATGATCGTCTTTAGGTTCTCCTCGAGTTTCTCCTGTCCGAAGGAAATCTTTCCGATCGGGCAATGGATGATGTTGGTCTTGTCCAGACGATACTCGATCTTACCGGCCTTGATGTCAGCGATCGCCTTAGCGACGTCCATCGTTACGGTGCCGGACTTCGGGTTCGGCATCAGGCCCTTCGGACCCAAAATCTTACCGAGACGACCTAAAAGTCCCATCATGTCAGGCGTAGCTACGATAATATCGTAGCCAAACCAGTTCTCCTTGGTGATTTTCTCGACCATATCCTCGGCGCCGACAAAATCAGCGCCGGCTTCCTTGGCTTCGTCGGCCTTAACGCCCTTCGCGATGACCAAAACGGTCTTCGAACGGCCTGTGCCGTGGGGAAGAACAACCGCGCCGCGGACCTGCTGGTCTGCGTGACGCGAGTCCACTCCGAGTCGAACATGTA
The DNA here is from genome assembly GCA_016930475.1 of Clostridiales bacterium. Lineage (GTDB taxonomy): Bacteria > Bacillota > Clostridia > Saccharofermentanales > Saccharofermentanaceae > JAAYCT01. The sequence continues at coordinate 3,185 of JAFGGR010000098.1, forward strand.
GTTCGACCATCTCGTCAAACTTCGCTTTCGCCGTTTCCTGAACCAGACGGATCGCCTCCGAAGGATCATAGGAGACGGACCGATCGATGAGTTTAACGGCCTCCAGATATCTCTTGCCTCTTTTCATTACTCCACTCTCCTTGAAGACTTAGTCATCGGTTACGACGATGCCCATGCTGCGTGCGGTTCCGGCAACCATGCGAGCGCACGACTCAACGTCGGATGCGTTCGAATCCGGAAGCTTGATCTGAGCAATCTTGATGCACTCGGAAAAAGGGATCTTAGCGACCTTTTCCCGGTTCGGCTTGCCCGATCCATGTTCGATGTTGCAAGCTTTCTTCAGCAGTACCGGTACCGGCGGAGTCTTCGTAATGAAAGAATAGGATCTGTCGGCGTAAACCGTGATGACGACCGGAATGATCATTCCGACGTCCTTTGCCGTTCTTTCATTGAATTCCTTGACAAACTGCGGAATGTTCACGCTGTGTTGTCCAAGGGCTGGTCCTACCGGCGGCGCTGGCGTTGCTTTGCCTGCGGGTATTTGTAATTTGATATACCCTGTGACTTTCTTTGCCATTGATGGCCACCTCCCATTATTAGCGGCGTCTTATCCTATGCCGCTTCTTTATACACGCCGCGATGCGGCGGGATAAGCAAAATCAGGTTCTGATCACCTGCGCGAAATCAAGTTCGATCGGCGTCTCTCGCCCGAACATCGAAATGCGTACGCGAACGGAGTGCTTCTCGTGATTGATGGCTTCCACGACGCCGATACAGTCCGAAAAAGGACCGGATACCAGACGAACCGAATCTCCGACGGAATAATCAACGGTCGGGACCCAATTGGACTCGAGGCCCATCATCATGAGCTCTTCATCGGAAAGCGGCACCGGTTTATTCGAGCTCGGGCCGACGAAGCCGGTCACGCCGCGCGTATTGCGGACGATGTACCAGATCTCCTCCGTGTAGACCATCTTAACCAAAACATAGCCGGGATAGATCTTCTTCATGGCGACTTTCTTCTTGCCGTCCTTGACCTCGATCTGCTCCTCCATGGGAACCGAAACTTCCTGGATCATCTCCTGAAGTCCGCGGTTCTCAATGACCGTCTCAAGCGTCGTCTTAACTTTATTCTCGTAGCCGGAATACGTGTGAACCACATACCACTTGGCTTCTTTGGGCTGAATGTCTTCGGTCATTGATTCGCTCCTGTTTATCGGTTCTTACGTATTGGTTTGATGACGGCGAAATGAAACTTTGAAATGCGTCTCCGGACTTGCCGGATCTATTCCGCAGCTTCTGTGGTATCGGTCGTCCCGTCGACTGTCTCTGCGGGAATATCCGTCGCGACAGTCGCCTCTAAGAATTCCGGGGTAGTCTCTCCCGTCTCAGGGAGCACTGTCGTCTCACTTGCGAGTTTCTGATCGTAAAATCCGACCTTGTCCAGCAATTCCCTGGCCCCGGTACTGATCAGGAAAAGAGATACCGAAGCGATAACGATCACTACCAAAACGATAGCGGAGGTCTGGATCAACTTCTCGCGAGTCGGCCATATCACACGCTTCAGTTCCTGACGAACATTCATGAAGCCCGATCCGATCCGCTTGAAAAAGTTCACAAATCCTTTGCCGAAACGAACAATTGCGTTGTCCGACGTATTACCCGTTTTCTTCGTGCTCATGCGTTATAACCCTCTCTTAATCGTCGAAAATCACCGGCGATTACTTGGTCTCCTTGTGCGAGGTGTGCTTGCGACAGAAACGGCAGTACTTCTTCAGCTCCAGCCGATCCGGATCATTCTTCTTGTTCTTGTACGTCTGATAATTTCTACGCTTGCAATCCTCGCAAGCCAGTGTGAGCTTGTCCCGTACCCCTGCCTTGGTTGCCATGAAATACACCTCCAAAAATCAGCATCCTCGGATGCTTCGTTGCACATAAAAAATAGACCGAAACGGCGATAGCAAACGGAATTCTATCACATATGGCTCACAGTGTCAAACAAAACGACCCCCGAAAGACGATATTTCCGATATTTATTTTACACCGTCACGATCCGTATTCTCCGGGGTCGTTAAATATGCGAAGCCGAAATTACCTCCGGCTTCGAAGCTCGTCGTATATATCGTCCGGAGTAATACCCTTTTCGGCCATCAGGACCATCAGATGGTACTGCAGATCCGCGATCTCGTAAACGATATCCTTCTTCTCTCCGTTCAGAGACGAAATGACGACCTCGATGGCCTCCTCGCCGAACTTCTTGCATATTTTCCCGAGCCCTTTCGAAAAGAGATAATTCGTGTACGAGCCTTCCGCAGGGTTCGCTCGCCGATCCATGATCACATCGTAGAGTTCTTGAATAATGCTCTCTTTATTGTCTGTCATTTGGTTCCCTCCGAACTTGCCAGTGAACTCATGTCGTCCTTCAGAATGTCGTCGAGCTCGGAGTAAAAACAACTCCGGTTCCCGGTATGGCACGCCACGCCTTTCTGGTCGATAAAGAATAACAGAGAATCCCTGTCGCAGTCAATCTTAACCGAGCGAACAGTCTGTGTGTTGCCCGAGGTCTCTCCCTTGCGCCAGAGACGCTCCCGGCTTCTCGAAAAATAATGCATCTGGTCGGTCGTCAGGGTTTGATCGAATGCCTCATAATCCATGTAAGCAAGCATCAGGACGTCTTTGCTTGCGTCGTCGACGACAATCGCGGGCACCAGCCCGAGGACATCCTTCTTCATTCTCTGCCACAGCGAAAGTGCGCGACCGATCTTGCGGACGGGAATGCCCCGTTCGTCGAGGTAGTTTTTAAGTTTTTCCACGGAGATCTCGCCAAAGTGAAAGAGACTGGCGGCCAGGACCGCGTCCGCTTTTCCCTCGACGATCCCGTCGTAAAAATGCTCATAAGCTCCCGCCCCGCCGGACGCGATGACCGGGACGGAGACCGCCTCCGCGATCATCCGTGTAATGACATTGTCGTAGCCGATCTTGGTCCCGTCGCGGTCCATGCTTGTTAAGAGGATCTCGCCGGCGCCGAGTGCCTCGACATTCCGCGCCCACTCGACCGCGTCGATCCCGGTCGTTTGCGTGCCCCCGGCAATGACCACCTCGTAGCCACTCGCTAGATTAGCGGTTTTCGGAACACTGCGTACATCGATCGCGACGACGACGCATTGCGAGCCGAATCGCGCGGCCGCCCGGGATACAAACTCCGGATCGCGTACCGCCGCCGAGTTGAGCGAAATCTTATCGGCGCCCGCGTTGAGGATCTCGCGGATGTCGTCGATTGTGCGAATGCCGCCGCCGACGGTAAAGGGGATAAATACCTGCTCGGCGACTCGCCGAACCATATCGATCATCGTTTTCCGCCCCTCAAGGGTCGCGGAGATGTCCAGAAACACCAGCTCGTCGGC
>JAFGGR010000099.1 GCA_016930475.1 Clostridiales bacterium
GCAAGATAAAGGAAATGTCTGGGCGCGTCAAAAACGTTCTGGAGCAGTTCGGAATTCCGGAACTGTCAAAAAGAAAGGTTTATCAAATGTCCGGGGGTCAGAAGCAGCGCGTGGCGATTGCCCGTGCCCTAGTCAATGAGCCGTCGCTGATTCTGGCCGACGAGCCGACAGGCGCTCTGGACTCATCGACCAAGATTGAGATTTACGATATCTTTAAAGAGTTAAGAAACATGGGGAAAACCATCGTTATTGTTACCCACGATAAGGAAGTGACCGGCATGGCGGATCGTGTATTGAATATGAAGGATGGAGCACTGATCGGATGAGTTTTCGATCGAAAAACACTCAACAGTTCCTGTTTAGGGCGGCGATTGCGATCCCCCTTATGCTGGCATTTCTTTTACCAAACGGATGTCTGAGTAACAATAATAAGATTTCACTGGACACGGCTAAGAATTTTTCAGCAAATTTCTGCATCAAAAAGTCAATTGTGCCTTGGATGGAGGAATTATCTACAACTGTCGGGTCGTCGATTCGAGAACCCGATACCCAATTTATTGAGATGAGAAATGATGAGGATGCGATCCAACTTCTCGCCGTGATCAATTCCGAGACAAGTGTGATCACGATGGATGCTGAGTATCGGATCACCTCGGTGGTCTCGCTCAGTGAAGAAGAAGAATGGTCGGCGGAGCATTTTTTTTCGGCAAATGACGGTAGTATTTTCTTGTTGGTCAAAAATACCGAGCAAGGCCTCTGGAGTCAGAGATACGCCTTGCGCCATTTTGACTCGGACGGTCGTGAGCTTTCCACACAAACGGAGATGAGTGTATTGGATGGAAAGGAAATTCAGGGAATTGATTTTGACGGAGAGAGGTATTTTAGCGTTCTGACGGACTCCGAAATGATCATATTCGATACGGCTGGAGAGTTACATCTGAAAAACTCCTCACCTCTCCCGGGCGCATATCAGTCGATACTCTTTACCGGAGATGAACAAGTGATGATTTTGTCGATGAACAAGAAGGGCATGCCGTCATTAATCACCCGGTCGGTTGTAAAGGATAAGGTCCTGTCAGAAAAAGAGATCGTAGGCGTTGACTTGTCCGACTGGTATGATGCCCGTCTGATTCGCTCGACGGATACGGACGGGGTAGGATGTTATTTGGAAACACAACAACGCGTTTACGCTTATTATCCGAAGAGCGAACGCCTGGAGATGTGCTTCGACAAGTTGGCCGAGGGGTTTTACAGTGAGCTACCGATTTTGAGCTCGGCACCTATGACTTTTGAAGCGATGGGGTTTTGGGGCTTTTCGAACGGCACCGCTAACACAGATATGAAAAATTACGGGTTCTATTCAATTAACGTGGCAACGAGAAGCGAAAATATGACAACGATCCGAGTCGGTTTGTGCTGTGACGATCCGGTGAGAATGTCGTTGTATGCCTCTCTTTTCAAAAATGAGTATCCCGAGTATGAGATCGACATGATCGATTATCACTCAAACTTGAGTGAAGGCACGGACCCGACTACAAGGCTGAACGCGGATCTTGTTTCAGGAAATGGTCCGGACATTATTTGTTTGAGTCCGGAGTATATTTACCGGTATGAGAATGCGGGAGTCGTAATGGATTTGCAGGAATTTGTTCGGAATGATTCTTTGTTTGATTCCGGACTACTTCTACCCAATGTTTGGGGGGGAGAAGGCAATAATCAATCCTTCCGCTTCCTCGCACCTTTTTTCCGCGTCAATGGGTTTATGGGTAAGCAAACGCTCATTTCAGAGATTGTTACCTTTGATTTGGACGATTTCGGTGCTTATCTGAGCAGCCTTCCGGAAGACACTCATATGATTCGACATGACACAATGCAAAATCTCTTTTCTGCGTTGTATCCGTTTTTTTATAATGAACTATTTTCGTATAATTCCGGCGAATTCCAGTTTGAGAGGGATGAATTCTTGCGATTGCTTTCTTTCTGCGAGGAGCGCGGGACACACCCGTATACAGACAGTACGCCTATCGCAAGGCAGTTTCAAAAGAATGAAACGCTGCTTTTAAGTGAAACCATAAAAAACTATGAAATCTTTCTGTGCTATGCGGAGTATTTTGGCGGAGACGTTGCATATATGGGTGCTCCCGGAGTCAATAACGGAATGCCTGTTGTCGAATCCGACCAATACTACGGAATATCGGCGGAGACAAAAATCCCTGATGCCGCTTGGATGTTCCTCAAGTTTCTTCTCTCCGCCGATATTCAGGATCGATACGACACGGGTGAAATCAGCGGTGATTTGATGCCGGTGCTTCAATCTTCCTTTGATGCGATGATGAAGACCGGTTATGAAAGATATGTAAATGGCACATCCATGCGTAATAATCTATATTCGGATTCAGAGTATGAGCAGAAAGCAGAGCGAATCATGGAAAAAGTTGACGCAATGACCTCTGGTAAGGATTTTGACAGAAGTTCGGAAATCCGTCCGCCTGCCTTCCCGTTCCCGGAAAAAGAAACAGCACAGGTATTCCGTAACATCATATCGTCCGCACATACGGTTCCACTAAGGAATCCGGATGTCCGGAAAATTGTATTTGAAGAGCTTGAAGCGTTTTTTTCGGGGCAGAAATCGAAGGAAGAATGCATGGATATTCTTGAGGATCGGCTCCGAACTTATATCACTGAGAATAATAAGTTCAGTTGATTTCCGGTTCCTTCATAAACCTGACTTGCCGAGAATTCCGCTTGGTTAATACTCCTCGCGCCTTGCGTATTGACGACGCGAATGGCCTCTTCGCGAACTACCGGAGCCCGGATTACCGGACCTCGAACCGTCACCTCTTTGATTATAGCGGCCTTCCGGGCGAAAAGACTGCGGAGCCGGAGGCGCGGACAGCGCGTCGGCCTCGGTCATCGGGTAGGGATGATCCTTTTCGATCGGTAATTCCTTACGGATCAGTTTCTGAATATCCCGAAGGAGCGGAAACTCTTCCCCGCAGCAAAAGGAGTAGGCGGTACCGCCGAGACCCGCGCGGCCGGTCCGGCCGATGCGATGAACATAGGTTTCCGGGACCTCGGGCAGGTCGAACTGGATGACGTGAGAGAGCTCCTCGACATCGATGCCGCGGGCGGCAATATCCGTCGCGACCAGGATGCGGGTTTTATGGTTCTTGAAATTGCCGAGAGCGTCCTGACGGGCATTTTGGGATTTGTTTCCGTGGATAGCCTGGGCGGATAGGCCGGCGTTCTGGAGGGCGCGTACGATCTTGTCCGCGCCGTGCTTCGTGCGCGAAAAAACGAGCGCCGATTCGACCTGGGTTCCGTTTAACAGATGGACCAGCAGATGGATCTTATTCCCGCGATCAACGCGGTAGACCGTTTGTCCGATGATGTCGACCGTGGACGAGGGCGGTGTGATATCGATGCGATACGGATCCGAGAGGATCGTGCCCGCGAGCTTTTCGATCTCGGAAGGCATCGTCGCCGAAAAGAACATCGTCTGCCGCTCCGAAGGGAGATAC
>JAFGGR010000100.1 GCA_016930475.1 Clostridiales bacterium
CATGCGGGCGGAGCGGCTTGGCTGGTCGAGCCCCTGTCCAAGGCGGCCGTCGCGATCGGAGCGGACGGTCTGATCATTGAAGTTCATAACGACCCGAAGCACGCATTGAGCGATGGTCAGCAGTCGCTCACACCCGAGGATTTCGAAGGCGTTATGAGCCGGTTGAGACCCGTCGCGGAATCGGTTGGAAGATGTATATAGTCGTTCTGAGGAACGCTTAAGCGCCCGGAGGCAGTTCCGAAGGCGCCCGGGACGGATAGCGGACCGCGGTGTTGGGAGTTGTCCTCTTTCGTGGCATAATGAACATCAGAACAAAGAGGATGCGTCACAGCAAGAGGGAGGCAAAAATGCCTGATTTAATGGCCAATACAAACAACGGAAATTATCCGATCCATATTCAGTCCGGAAGGCTGGATCGCATCGGCGAGGTCGCGGCCTCATGTGTTAAGGGCCGAAAGGCCTTCGTCGTGACGGATTCCAATGTTGCCCCCCTGTATCTGGGGAGGGCGACCGAATCCTTGCGCAACGCGGGATTTAAAGTGGCGACATGTACGGTTCCGGCCGGAGAACCGTCCAAATGCCGGGATATCCTGTTTATGCTTTTCGATCAGTTTTACGAGGCGGGTATCTCCAGAAGTGATGTCATTGTAGCACTCGGAGGAGGTGTGGTCGGTGATTTGACCGGCTTCGCGGCCGCCTCGTATATGCGCGGCTGCCCTCTGATCCAGGTGCCCACGACGCTTCTCGCGCAAGTGGATTCCTCCATCGGCGGCAAGACAGGCATCGATTTGCCGTACGGCAAGAATATGGTCGGAGCGTTTTATCAGCCGAGGGCCGTCTTGATTGATCCTGCGGTCTTATCCACACTGACAAGGATCGTCATGGCCGAAGGCATGGCCGAGGTCCTCAAGTACGGTTGTATTCGTGACCGACTGCTTTTCGAGTCGATCGAAAAGGGACTTTCCGATCTGGAGTGGATGATCGAGCGATGTGTTCGTATCAAGACGACGGTCGTCCAGAATGACGAATACGATACCGGTGAAAGAATGCTGCTTAATTTCGGGCACACGATCGGTCACGCGATCGAAAAACTAATGGGCTTCACAGGGATCACCCACGGCGAGGCGGTCGCGATCGGTATGGTTTACGCGGCCAGGATGGGAGAAAAGGCGGGATATACCGAAGAGGGAACCGCTAAAAGGATCCGGTCGCTTCTTGCCAAGTGGCATTTGCCGGTTCATACAGAGTTGCCGGTCGATGAGGTTTTTCAGGCGATGATGTCCGATAAGAAGCGATTGAAGGGCAAAATATTCTATGTGTTTCTCAGCCGAATCGGCGAGGCGGCCGCCATGCCGATCGAAGAGGAACAACTTTTAAGTTTGATGAAGGATGTTTGGAATGAGTCATAACGCAGTCTCAAAAGAAAACCACGCCGCGGGACCCAAGCGCGGCGGCATTATCGAAATTACCCCCGGCCTCCTGCTCGGGAGTGTCCGCACTCCTCTTTCCAAGAGTTTGGTTCACCGTGCCTTGATCATGGCGATGCTCGCGGGCGATCTGGGGCTCGTTGATCTGGGAACGGAAACCGTTTCGGAGGATATCACCGCAACCTTCCGATGTCTTCAAGCCTTGCTTGACAGTAAAGATCCGGAAGAGGAGATCGAGCTGTTTTGCAACGAATCGGGATCGACACTTCGTTTTCTGATCCCGTTGGTCGCCGTGCTCGGACGAAAAGTCGTGTTTACGGGCGCCGGGCGATTACCTCGGAGACCGCTTCGTGAATACGAGAAGATTTTCGAGGGGACGGGCGTTCGGTTGGCGTTTCCCGACCGGGAAACATTTCTTCCGCTAAAAGTATCCGGGCGGCTCAAATCCGGACGTTTTGAGGTCCCCGGAGATATCAGTTCACAGTATATCACCGGTCTTCTACTCGCTCTTTCGGCGGCGGAGGGAGATTCCGAGATCGTCGTTACGACCCGGCTCGAGTCGGAGCCGTACGTCGAGATGACGCGCGACGTGATGCGCTCATTCGGCGTTTTCACGGCAAATAATGACAATATCTACGTCATCCGCGGCGGGCAGAGAATTTCCCGCGAAAAGCCGTACACGGCTGAGCCGGACTTCTCGCACGCGGCATTCTGGTACGTCGCCGGTTATCTGGGCTCCGGCATCGAGATTCGGGATATGTCCCCATGCTCTTCACAGGGAGACAGTGAAATCATCTCCTTGCTGGAGGCCCTTCGTCGATTTGCCGAGTCTAATGTCAGCCGGACGAACGGGTCGTGTTTTAACGTCGACGCGTCTCAGATCCCGGATTTGATCCCGGTTCTCGCGGTCGCCTGTGCGGCGACGCCGTGCAATGTTCGGATCATCAACGCCAAACGCCTTCGCCTGAAGGAATGTGACCGTTTGGAAGCGACCTGGGAGATGCTGGGACGCCTCGGTGTCCGTACGGAGCAGACCGAGGACGAGCTGTGGATCTATGGCGAGCAACGTGGGCTGAAAGAGCCGATTTTTACGTCCTGCCGAGTGGATTCGCACGGCGACCACCGAATCGTTATGGCCGCGACCGTCGCCGCGACACGTGCCGACGGACCGGTTCAGATCATCGATTTCGAAGCGGTCAACAAATCATATCCGAGTTTTTTCCGTGATTTCCGGAGAATGGGAGGGAAAGCTGATGAGCTCGATGTGGGGGAATAAAATAAAGATCAGTTTATTTGGCGAGTCGCACGGTGCCGGGATCGGGGTGGTCATGGACGGGCTTCCTTCCGGCGAGTTGATCGATTTGGATCGTGCTGACATCCATATGAAGCGCAGAAGTCCCGGCTTTCAACCCGGAGCGACCTCCCGCCGGGAGGGCGACTCTGTCCGGGTCTTGTCCGGGATCTACAACGGAAAGACGACCGGAACACCTCTGTGCGCCGTGATCGAAAACACGGACACGCGTTCCGGTGACTACTCGAAAACGGCCCTTCTACCGAGGCCGGGGCATGCCGACCTAACCGGTATGGCGCGATACGAGGGTTCCAACGATCCGCGCGGAGGAGGCCATTTTTCAGGGCGACTGACGGCTCCGCTGACTTTTGCCGGGGCTGTGGCGATGCAGATCCTGGAGCGACGCGGGATCATTGTGCGTGCGCATATTTTCAGCATCGGAACCCTTGAGGATACACCGTACGATCCGATGAAGCTTCCGGAGGACTGTTCCGAACGCTCTATGCCGGTGCTGTCGGAAGGACAGGCCTTAAAAATGAGAGAACTGATCGAGACGCTGCGCAACGACCGGGATTCAATCGGGGGGGTCGTCGAATGCATGGTGATCGGATTCCCCGCCGGGCTGGGACGGCCGATCTTCGACAACATCGAAAGCCGGATCGCCTCGATACTTTTCGGGATCCCCGCCGTTAAAGGCGTGGAATTCGGGCGGGGATTCAAAGTGGCTCAGGTCCGTGGCTCGCAGAATAATGATTCCCCGTTTATGACCGAGGAGGGGATCCGCCTCCGCAGTAATCACGCCGGAGGCGTTGAAGGCGGAATCTCGAACGGGATGCCCATTTTACTTCGGTGCGCCTTCAAACCGACTCCGTCGATCGGAAAGCCTCAACATACGGTAAATCTGGAAACGATGTCGGACGACACCGTCGAGATCACGGGACGGCACGATTCGTGTATCGTGCCCCGCGCCGTACCTGTCGTTGAGGCGGCGGTCGCGGTCGCGCTTTTGGATATCCTGGAGGAGGGCTGAACATGGCAAAGAATGCGATCCCGGTCATACTGCTGATCAACGGACCCAATCTGAATCTGCTCGGTAAGAGAAGTCGGGAGCATTACGGGACGTTCACTCTCGAGCAAGTACAGAGCGCTTTCCGGACCCGGGCGGAGGCCTTGGGAGTCCAGTCGCGTTTCTTCCAGTCGAACAGCGAAGGAGACATTGTAACGGCGATCCAGGAAGCGATGGGATATGCGGACGGCATCGTCATCAACGCGGGCGCGCACACCCACTACAGCTACGCGATCATGGACGCGATCGAGGCAAGCGGTCTGCCGGTCATGGAGGTCCATATATCGAATATCCACAAACGCGAGCCTTTTCGCAACGTCTCGGTCATACGCCAGGCATGTGTCGGTCAGATATACGGATTAGGTCTGGATAGTTATCTGGTCGGATTGGAAAAACTTTGTCGCGAGCACATTTTCGCTCAAAGAGGACATCCGCCGACGGTCGCAGGCACCGCCGCGAGCCCTTCCGATCATGCTGACTCCGACCAGCCCGGAGAAGATTTAACGGAACTTCGCGCACGGATCTCCGATGTCGACGCTGAGCTGATGCGCGTTTTCAATCAGCGGATGGACCTGGCCGAAAAAATAGCGCATCTCAAGGTGATGTCCAATACCGCCGTCTATGATGCCGCACGGGAATCCGAGGTGTCGGATCTGGCGCGCCAGCGGGCCGGCGAAGACATGGCCACTCGAGTTGATTCCCTGATGAAAACCATGATGCGGATCTCGCGCGAGCGACAATACGACATTCTCATGAAAACCGACACCGATTGGCCGCTCGGGCGCGACTTGGCGGGTGCGGGACACAGCCTCGATCATGTGGCGGTCGTCGCGTACGGCGGGACGGAGGGCTCCTATTCCGAGTTTGCCGCTAAAAAGCTTTTCCCGGATAAGGAACTTCTTTCGGCAAGAACCTTCTCCGGAGCGTGTGAGTATCTGTCCGAGCGAAAGGCGGACGTCGCCGTTCTGCCGCTCGAAAATACCGTCGTCGGCAGTGTCGACAACGTTTTCGAACTGCTTCAAAAGAAAAACCTGTATATCGTTCGCGCGACATCGGTCGAGGTTGCGCATCGCCTGGCGGTCCTGCCCGGTACCCGACTAACAGATATCCGCAGAGTCACCAGCCATCCGCAAGGCTTATCCCAATGCTCCGAAGCGATCATTCGGAACGGGTGGGAGACGGTCGTGTCCGATAACACGGCATTTTCGGCACAGGAGGTCGCTCGGCTCAATGACCCGACCCTGGCGGCGATTTCTTCCGAGGAAGCGGCGAGGATCAATCAATTGGAGATCCTTCCCGTCGAAGTTTGCAATGCGGACCGGAACCGGACTCGATTCATCGTCGTCTCCGGCGACTTGATCATCACACCCGATGCGGATCGGATCAGTACTCTGATGCACTTGCCTCACCGGAGCGGTGCATTGGTTTCCGCGCTTCAGGTTTTTGCGGATCGCGGATTGAATTTATCGGCTATTTCCTCGCGACCGATACCGGGTACTCCGGGTGAGTACGCGTTTTTCCTCGATTTTATTTGTCCCTCCATGGGACAGGAGGCACTGTTGGCGCTCTACCAGTTGTCATCGGAAATGCCGTATGTTAAAGTCTTGGGGTGGTATGTCGAGGAGTGAACATCCTTGAGCCATTGTTCGAATGAGGACAGGGCACCGCGAATGCGGTGCCCGTTTTAGAAAAGCAGGAGGCACTTATGAGTGTAAACAACAATTATTCCCAACCGGCGAATCCCGGATATCCTCCGCGATACCCGTACGCGCAACAGCCTCAGCAGAAGAAGAGCAACGGATGCCTGATCGCCGGACTGATCGGCGGCGGAGTGCTCCTCCTTGGCTTTATCATTTTCGCAGTGCTGATTTTTTCCGCTTTTGCATCCCTCGGAAATAATTCGGATCCATACGGCACATCAGCCTATACCGGAAACGACGGCTACGTGGCGGTTTTGCATATTGAGGGGACCATCGCGAACTCGGCCGAGACGGGGCTCTTTGCGACGGCCGGCGGTTATGATCATCAATATCTGATGGATTCCGTTGCCAGACTGACCAACGACCCGAACAATAAGGGAATCCTTTTGTACATCGACTCGCCCGGCGGGGAGGTGTACCCAACGGATGAACTGTACTTGCGCATCATGGATTACAAAGACAGAACAGGGCGTCCCGTCTATGCTTATTGCGGGAGTATGGCGGCTTCCGGCGGTTACTATATCGCGGCGGCGGCGGATCAGATCCTGATGAATCGCAACTGCATGACCGGATCGATCGGCGTTACGGCCGGAACGATGATCGATATTTCGGAGTTCCTCGAGAAGAACGGGATCAAGACGACATCGATCTATGTCGGGAAAAATAAGACCATGGGAAGCAATTTCGAGGAATTCACAGAGGAACAGAAGGCAATATATGTCAGTGTTCTTAAAGAGATCTACGACCAGTTTGTCGTCGTTGTTGCGGAAGGCAGGGAAATGGATGTTTCCGATGTCGAAGTCCTTGCCGACGGAAGGATTTATTCCCCGAAGCAGGCTCTCGACAACGGATTGATCGACGGGATCATGAGTTATGAGGAAGCGGTCAGTCAGTATATCAACGATAATAATTGGTCACAGGACACGCAGTTCCTGCATTTTCAACCGATCCGGGACATCAGCCTCGCCGATCTCTTTATGATGATCGGCGGCAGTCGGAGGACCGATCTGGAAACCTACCTGTCCTACGTGGATAATCCGATCGATGGATTTGCATACTATTACGAAGGCCTCGGATAAGCCGGGAGGCGGCAGACTTTTCGAAGACACGAGGATAGCGACTGCGAATATCTAAGCACAACATATCGGACCGTTTTCGGCGAATTTCCGGCGAAGACGGTCCGTTCCTTATTCTTCGAAAAGCGGTTTTCTGGACTTCCAGAGCGCGTCAAATCGCTCGCAGACATCCCGATAATTCTCCGGGGTGCCAATATCGATGCAGGTTCCGTCTGCCTGGTAAGCGTATACGTCCTGTCGTTTATAGAGCCAGGCGGGGAAGTTGCCGGGAGCGTCCGGCGTATTGCCCTCGTCCAGATACTCACGGATCAAGGGAAGAGTCTCTCTCCTGTAAAAATAGGTCGCGTAGATCGCGGTGTCCGACTCGGGATCCGTCGGTTTCTCGACCATTTTCAATACCTTCCCGTCTTCATCCAAGGTGGCGACCGCCAGCTTCTGCAATTGACTGAGCTCGGGAACATGTATGGCGATCAGGGTGTCCTTGCCGGTTTTTTCGAAAAAGTCATACATATCCCGCATCCGGTAGGTAAATAGATTGTCCCCCGCGACGATGACGACATCATCGTCGATCCCGAGCGTATCGATCGCGAACTGAATGTCGCCGATCGCACCGAGCCGGGTCTGGTTATCCGTCGTTCCGTCGTCCAGAACGACGATCGGTGTATTGGGATTGACCTCGCGGCGCACTTCCGCCCATTCTTCAAAGTGCGCGGCAAAGCGGTGATTGCTGATCAGGACGATTCGCGTGATACCCGGTAATGTGTCGATCTCGTCGACGATATAGTCGAGCATAGCCCGTCCCGCGACCGGAAGAAGCGGCTTGGGGGTATTGACGGTCAGCGGGTAAAGGCGGGTCGCGTAACCGGCTACGAGCAATATAGCAATCATATGTACCTCCGACATAATCTTATTGTTCTCATCGTAACAGGGAACCCTGAATAATGGAAGGCTCTGCCTCTTCCGAAAGCGAAAGGATCCGAATAAGGCAGGCGATGAAAACAGTCATCAAATTATTGTGTCATGCGTCGCCAACGAGGCGGTTTCGTGTATAATGATCATGGAAAACATGGATAGCACCGAAGCGCTTGTCCCCCTCTGTGGCGCGTTTTCGGCGCATTTTCGTGTTGTCATCAAGTGAATCTGAAAAATACCACGGATCTAAGGAGAAACATATCATGGATGTATGCGCGGTTGTCATGGCTGCAGGAGAAGGAAAAAGAATGAACACCGGTCACTCGAAGGTCGTTCAATGGGCGGCGGGAAGGCCGATCATTATATGGGTGGCCAACGCGCTTCACGGTGTGGGCGCCAAGGAGCAGGTATACATAGTCGGACATAAGCAAGAAGAGGTCCGGGCCGTGCTTGGCGAGGATGTCGCGTTCGTTCTTCAGGAGAAACAACTCGGGACCGGTCACGCCGTAATGCAGGCCACTCCGTTCCTCGAAGGTAGAAACGGATGCACCCTCGTTCTTCCCGGAGACGCGCCGCTCATCACCAGCGAGACGTTGCGCGCCGCCATAGATTTTTTCGAAAAGGGCGACTACGCCGCCGTGGTCGTTTCGGCGATCGCCGACGATCCGGCCGGATATGGCCGGCTTGTACGAGACGCGGAAGGAA
>JAFGGR010000012.1 GCA_016930475.1 Clostridiales bacterium
ATGCCGGCCGAATTCAGCCGGTATACATAGTCCTTCGACGTTAGGAGGTGAGTCGCCTGAACGGCGACCGCCCCCAGTTTATGAAGACCCATCATGCAATACCAGAATTCATATCCGCGCTTCAGGACGAGCATGACAAAATCACCTTTGCGGATGCCCCGCGAACGGAAAAAATTCGCCGCTTTGTTCGAGAGCAAAGACATATCCCTGAAAGTAAAATCCTTGCGCTCGTTATCCTTTGAAACCCATACCATGGCAAGTTTGTCCGGGGTACGTTCCGCGATAACATCCAAAACGTCATACGCGAAATTGAAGGTGTCCGGATACGTGATCTTATAATTCTTCTGGAGCTCGTCCAGCGTTGCGAAATCATCCCGATGGCGGCCCGTAAATTCCTCATAAATCGGCATCTATTTATTCTCCTTTATTTATAACGACCGCAAGGAACTTGCATGAGCGATCATTGTTGGCCTTCATTGCGTGGGGGACGCCGGAGTCAAAATATATGCTGTCGCCTTCATCCAACAGGTATGTGATATCTCCGATAAAAAAAGTCATTTGTCCATTAACGACATAGTTGAACTCCTGACCCTCATGCGCGTGCAGTTCGGGCTGGTGCTCTTCGTTCGGCTCGACGGTGACCATAAACGGCTCGGCGAGCTTTCCCCGAAAAGTGAACGCGAGGTGTTTATAATCATAGGCCGCGCGCCGTTTGACCTGGAACCCATCCCCTTTTCGAACGACACAGGCTGTCGACAATTTCGGGGAATCCCCGCTCATGATATCGAGCACATCCACCCCAAATATCCCTGCAACGTTACTTAAAAAAGAAAACGAGAAGTCCTTGGATCCGCTCTCATATTCGGAATATTCCTCCGTTGTCATATCACAACGCCGCGCAACGTCTTCCGGACTGAGTTCGAGAATTTCTCTCAAAGCGCGTATGCGCTCGCCCATTTGCTGAAGTTGATCCGACATATGAAGCCCTCCTTATAACGATTGGCTGTCGGAGGATCCCTCCCTCGACCGATCGGCTGTACATGATAAATATAATAGGTTTGCGAGGGGACGCTGTCAACCGAAGAAGACGGGTTCAGCGTTGTCGGTTTATCGGGTTAAATGTTGTATAATACTCAAATAGAGAATGATTTCCAATTTTGGAGGTGGATATGACCGACGCATCCGTTTCCGACCCTTCCCGCTCCATTGCCCAAGTTCATGACCTTTGTCAGCGACTGATCACGAACATCTCCGACGTCATTGTCGGAAAGGAAGCCGAGATCACACTTCTTCTGACGGCACTTCTGACCGGCGGGCATGTCCTTCTGGACGACGTCCCGGGAACGGGAAAGACGAAGCTGGCCAAGACACTGGCCCGGTCCATTGACGTCCCTTTTAAGCGCATCCAATTCACGATCGACTTACTGCCTTCCGACCTTACCGGCATCCATTTTTACGATCGAAAAGCGGACGAATTCGTTTTCCGCCCGGGACCGCTTTTCGCGAACATCATTCTCGCCGACGAGATCAACCGCGCGACGGCAAGAACTCAGTCGAGTCTTCTGGAGTGTATGGAAGAAAGACAAATCACCGTCGACGGCAAGACCTTTCCTTTGTCCGCGCCCTTCTTTGTCATCGCGACACAGAACCCCGTCGAGACACAGGGAACCTTTCCCCTGCCGGAAGCACAGCTCGACCGGTTCCTGCTTCGTTTAAGCATGGGCTACCCGGACCGTGATGGCGCAATGGAGGTACTCAGTCGCTTTCAGGCAAGAGATCCTCTTCTCGATTTGAAGGCCGTCGGTTCATCCGGAGATATCTCGGCCGCTCAGACGATCTGTGAAACGGTTTTTGTTCATCCGGTCGTCCGGAACTATATTCTTGATCTTATCGAAGCGACGAGAAATCACGACGACATCATCCTCGGCGCGAGCCCGCGCGCGTCGATCGCTCTTTTGAAAGCGGCAAAAAGTTATGCTGCGATCGACGGCCGAAACTTTGTGACTCCCGACGACATAAAGACCTTATTTGTGCCCGTTGTCGGTCACCGCTTGATCCTCAGGGCCTCAGGCTCCTCGCTCTCGCTGATCGGCTTCGGCCGGGCTCAGCAAAGAAGCAGTGACATCCTGACGCATATCATGAACGCGACTCCTTGTCCGACCGAGGATTTTCGCCCATGACACCCTGAATCCGGAGGCTTCTTGTCATGCAGGTATTTGTGATTTTGTCGCTCGTCACGGGCCTCATATTTCTGCAATTGTTGGTGTACAGGCGCTATGCTTTGTCCTCCGTGAGAGCGGGAATCTCTTTCTCGTTCTCTGTAGCCGAATGCGGAGATACGGTGATCATTTCCGAGGAGATCGAGAACAAGAAGAAATTGCCTCTCGTTCAACTTCTGCTTCGCTTCGAAGCTCCGCGCGAGCTGCACTTTCCCGATATGACCAATACAGCCCTTTCGGATCTGTACTACAGAGAGGATCTGATTTCGCTCGGCGGCTGGAAGCGACATATCCGACATATCACCGTTCGATGCAAGAAGCGGGGCTACTATGAATTTAAAAGACTATCGGTTACGACATGCGACCTCTTGATGCTCATCAAGATCTACGGTTCGTATTCCAGCGATTCAACGCTTTCCGTTCTGCCCCGATTTCTAAATACTCCCGATGTATCGGCCTTGTTTATGTCGGCGATCGGAGAGAGAGTTCATCGCTATAGCGCAGTCAGCAATCCGTTCACTTTTTCGGGCATTCGGGAATACCAGCCATTCGATAGTTTTAACAAGATCAATTGGAGTGCCACCGCCCGAAAAGGCGAATGGATGGTCAACACCAGTGATTGCACCGTCAGCCCGGAGATCACCATTCTCTTGAACGTGGCGCGTTACTCGCCCAACGGAAGTACGGAATTGATCGAAAAAGCGATCAGCCTAGCGTATTCCTTCACGATCTATTCGGTTCGCGATGCACTCCCGGTTTCCGTGATTTCAAACAGCAGGGATTTTCTGACGGATGAGCCGATCTATAAACCACACGGCAGTAATGAGGAGCACGCACAACAGATCGGTTTGGCGATGTCCCGGATCGACCTGAGCAAAAGACCGACGTCTTTTGACGAGCTGCTTTCCGGTTTGCCCGAAGACAATTCTTTTCGACAACTGATCGTTATCTCTCCGAATTTTGACACATCGACTCAGACAAGCATTATGCGCCTCATCCGTGAAGGATTCCGCACCATATGGATCGTTCCCTGCGGTTCCCATCAGCCGCCTCCGTTGGTTCTTCCCGAACTGACCGCTTTTTGTGTTTTATGGGAGGAAAGATATGGCGCGTAGAAGATTTTTCGCGAAATCGATCGAATTTGATTCCTCTCAATTGTTCCTGGGCTCACTGGTTTATTTTCTATTGGTCATTTGTTTTGTCTCGGCGGTTTTTATGTCGTATTCGTCATACTTTCCCGAAGGAATCATTTACCTGCCCTACATTCTGATCGTTCCGGCCTTTCTGTTCTTTATTCTTCGGCGCATAGCCATGCCATTGTGGACGATGATGATTTTATTTTTACTCGTCTCAACGGTTCCGCTCCTCCTGTTGTTGTTTCGTCCCATATCCGAAGCGATCTTCATATGCTTTTGTGCGTTCATTCTGGCGATGATATCTATATCCGCACGATATAAGAAACCGGATACCGTCAAGGTCGGGGTGGATCAATTAGGGACATCGATGTTCCTTCACGGTTCTTTTCTTCTTCTGTCCGGGTTCTCGGGTTTTAACGCCAGTCTCAAATATTTCCTGCTCGCGCACACGCTTTTATCTCTTTGTGTGTTCTTTTTAGCCCGGCAGTACTACGTTTTCGAGACGACGTACGGACACATTGCCAAATCTCCGACACAACCGTCCGCTGCCGTTCGCGAAAGACATAACCGCGTCATTTTTCTGCTCTGCGTTTTTTCGCTGATGATCATTCCCATCGTGGTCCTGTTCCCTTATTCACTGCTGACCGAATTTTTGCGCGACGGTTTTCGACTCTTGCTGAAAGGGATTTTATTACTGTATGAATTTCTCAAAAAATTGAACCTGATCCCGGAAATGGAAAAGGCTGTGGACGTTCCCGTTGAAGCTGTCCCGGCCGAAAACTCGAACTCGATGTCGGGGATCATATTGGAAGTAATCCTGAACTTGATTTCGGTGGCTGTCGTTATCGTTTTCCTTTATTATTCGATCCGCGGAGTGTATCGGTTTATAACGACGATGTATCGTCGTTCGAGCAAGAAAACAGAGTTGTCGATCGACGGATTGGTGATCGACGAGGTATTCTCCATTCGCAAAAAGGATCGTCGCTCGATCCGCAGACCGGATTTCGGGGAAGGGGATGAAAAAGAGATCCGAAGAAGGTATTTTCGATCGGTCCGTCGCGCCATCCGGGGCGGTGTGGAAATTGAGCCATCTTTCTCACCCGGGGAAATCCGCGGCGCGGTTTCCGGAAAGGCCGGGAGTGATTTTAACTCCCTGTCCGTTCAATACGAGAAGTATCGTTACGGAGCGGGGAGCGACAGTGTAAACATCTCAGGGAAAGACGCTTAGGAACCGAGATTACCGATTATCAAAGCTCTGGCACCGTAGAGGATCGAATCATCCCCCAACTCTGCCACGGCAAAGCGGACCGATTCACGGACCGAAGGAAGGCAATACGCGTTGACCTTCGCCAGTATCTTTTGCAGAAACACCTCGCCGAGGGCTTCCATGACGCCGCCGCCGAATAATAACATCTCGGGACTGAACATGTTCACCAGATTGCCGGCGGCTACGGCTAAATAAAGGCATGCCCGGTCGATTGCCTCGATCATGACCTCGTCGCCCGCCTCGTAAGCATTTCGCATATCCTTACTCTTAAAAACTCCCTCGGAGACCGCCTCGGCCATGAGGGTCGTCCGCCCGTGTCGAATTTGCTGCAAGATGTAATCCGTCATCCCGGTCTTACTCGAAAAGGCCTCCAGGCAACCTCGTTGCCCGCAATTGCACGTAGGTCCGTCAACATTCAGGATCATATGTCCGAATTCAGCACCCTTATACTGGTGTCCCGAATACAACTTGCCATTAATGATCAGGCCTCCGCCCAATCCGGTACCGATAAACAGTCCGACCACATGATTGAGACCCTTCGCCGCTCCGAACGTCCATTCTCCCAGAATGCCTAAATTCGCGTCATTTCCGATAAAAAACGGCACTCCGAAGACCCGTTCGATCGATTCTTTGATCGCGTAATTCCTCCATGGAAGATTCGGGGAAAAAAGAACAATACCGGTGTCGTCGTTAATGATCCCGGGAGCCCCTGCGGCAATGGCACTGACTTGCTCCTTACTGATCCCGAAATTGGAAAGCAATTCGCGGACGACGGAGACGATCGTCTCCTCGACGTTGGTCACACCCTCGCTCGCACGCGTCTTTTTTTTGAGTCGGTGCACGATGTTTCCTTCTTGATCAAAAATTGCCCCAAGGATCTTCGTTCCGCCGATATCTAAACAAATCGTGTATTTATTCATCTTTCTCCTCAAGAAACGCCGCTAATTCGTCATAGAGCGAATAAAGTTTCTGAACTCCGTTCTCCAGATGATAATAATGCACGATGTAGGGAATCAGCAATGCGAAAAATAAAACCGTCGCTAACCCAAGCGCGTAATTCAACGTGATCAAAAACACTGTTACAGATCCGAAGGTCAGTAGGGCGAATAAGATCAAAACGAGTAAATGGATCAACCGTTCATGCTGATAAAACGCAATACGGTGAAGGAGAATTTCGCAATAACCGGATACTTTATCCCGCTCGAAAAGCGCTCCTGAGCCTCTTGCTTCCGTCAGGCTGTCAATGAGGGCACGCGAACGCGAAATCTCACACTTGATCCGATCAAACATCCGATCGCCCCTCCCTTGCCCGAAGCCGAAACCCTATC
>JAFGGR010000101.1 GCA_016930475.1 Clostridiales bacterium
GGGACAGCAAACCCGGTCTCCCGACGGGAGTCATCATTAAGGGTGTCGGCGGGCTTTATACGATTCGAACCGGTGACGGGCAGACGCTTCTGGCAAAACCGCGCGGTATTTTTCGCAAAAAACATCTGGTGCCGACCGTCGGCGATCATGTGGGTTACGAGAGGTCCGGTGATCCGGATATCCCTTATATGATCGCTTCGATATCCCAGAGAAAAAACCTCATGCTCCGGCCCCCGGTATCGAATCTGGATGTCCTGATCCTGACCTTTTCGACAAAACAGCCCGTTCCGTACCTGGAGATGCTGGACAAGCTTCTGATCCTTTGCGCCAAGAACCGGATAAGGCCGGTCATCTGGATCACCAAGATGGATCTCGATCCCGAATTCGGAGAGTATTTTCGCTCCGCTTATGCGGATGCGGGTTACGACGTCGTCTGTTCCACGAACACCGAACCGATCCCGCCAGAGGTTTTACCGAGATACTTTGCCGGCAATATTGTCGGCTTTGCCGGGCAATCCGGCGTCGGAAAGTCGACTCTGTGTAATATGTTAACGGGTGTTCCCGAGCGCGAGGTCGGCATCATCAGCGACCGCCTCAACACGGGAAAACACACGACCCGACACGTCGAACTGTATCCGTTTAAGGACGGCTATCTGGCGGATTCACCGGGTTTTACGAATCTCGACATCCTTCGGATGCAGGTAGAGACGGAAGACGTCCGCCTCGGGTATAATGAACTCAGCAGGATCGACGGCAAATGCCGGTTTGAAGATTGTCTGCATATCGGTGAAAAGGGTTGCGCGATCGAGGAGATTCGAATGGATCCGGGGCGCCTGGAGCGATACCGTTCCATGATTCGGGAAACCTCATCGAAAAATATATCGAAATCAAACGACAGGGAGAAGAAGCATGGCGGAGAATAAGCGCTTTGAAATTGCACCGTCCATTCTGGCGGCGGATTTTTCGCGACTCGGCGAGGAGATCAAGAGCGTCGAGCCGGAGGTAAAAATGATCCACGTTGATGTAATGGACGGTCATTATGTGCCCAATATAACGATCGGTGTCCCGGTCATTCAATCGATCCGAAAGATCACGGCATTGGTATTTGACGTCCATCTGATGGTGGTCGATCCGATCCCTTTTGTGATCCCTTTTTCCGAGGCCGGCTCGGATATTATCACCCTCCATGTCGAGACGCTTGAGGATCCGAACATCGGGATCGATCTCATCCATTCCCTGGGCAAACGAGCCGGACTGTCCGTCCATCCGGATACTCCCGTCGAGGCGCTTTTCCCGTATCTGAAAAAGTTGGATACCGTACTCATTATGTCGGTCCATCCGGGATTCGGCGGGCAGGATTTTATGCCGGAAGCACTGGAGCGTGTCAGCAGTGTTCATCGGGAACTGGAAAGAATCGGAGGGCACGCGTTGATTTCCGTGGACGGAGGGATAACAGCCTCGAACGCCCGGTCGATCATTGATGCGGGTGCAAATGTGCTCGTCGTCGGCAGTTCGATCTTCGGTACGGAAGATCCGCTGAAAGCGGTCACGGAACTGAAAAAATGCGTTATGTAATCCTCTGCGGCGGAGAGCGGATCGATAGCGGAAAAATTGCCCCGCAAATATCTCCCTCGGACTACGTTCTCTGTGCGGACGAAGGTGCGGTCCATGCCCGTGCCATGGGCATCTTCCCTCAAATGATCATCGGTGACATGGATTCGATCGATCCCGCAACCTTGGCATGGGCGAAGGCCGGAGGGGTTCCGACGGAAGTTTTTCCCGTTGAAAAGGGCATGACCGATTCGGAATTGTGTCTTTCCAGAGTGCCTGAAAAGGAACCGATCTTTCTTGTGATGCCGCTTTCCGGTCGATTTGACCATGTTATTTCCAACATCATGATCGCCGCCCGCTATGCACTGGAAGGTCGAAGTATCGTGGTTACGGACGGTCGGACGAGGATCTGGCCGCTTGCCGGGCCTGCCACCCTTAAGCTCGATGTTTCGGATCACAAAAAGATTCTGGGCACAAAGGACCTGATCCTGTCGCTGGTCCCGGTATTCGGACCCGCGGAGAAGATCCGGGCGACCGGTTTGTATTATCCTTTAGACGGCCTCACGATTGATCCCGGCCGGTCTTTGGGCGTCAGCAATCGTCCGGATCACGGAGCTTCGTCGGTGGAAATATCGTTTGAGCGGGGAGTACTTCTGGTCGTCGTATCGCCCGAAGGCGAATCGAACGATCTGTAGTGTTCCATGGCATCGCACAGTGAACGATACGATTCTTAAAACCGATCAATCACACAATCCGTAACTTCTGCCGATGACGCGAAAAGCATCCGCGGATCCGCGGATCGTCTTTTCGGACGCGCAGAAAGCCAAGCGGAAGTATCCGGGGCACGAGAACGCCGATCCGGGAACGACCAGGATCCGTTCTTCGGCACAACGCTTGCAGAACTCCAAATCGTCTTCGGGAGATCGGGCAAAGAGATAGAATGCACCGGCTGGTTTCGATACCGTGAAACCGGCTCCGATCAATATGTCGTAAAGCAAGTTTCTGCGCTCCTCGTAGTTCGTGATATCCACTTTCGCCTGAATGGAAAATTCGATCACTTTTTGAAAAAGTGCCGGCGCGTTGACGCTTCCGAGGATCCTATTGGCAAGAACGATCGCTTGGGTCAACAATTCAAAATCTTCGTGCTCGGGGCTGACCGCGGAATAGCCGATCCGCTCGCCCGGCAGGGAGAGCGATTTGCTCCACGAGTAGCAGATGATCAGGTTCTTGATGACGCTTATCGTCGACGGAGCCGAGCCCCCGTCATAAACGAGCTCTCGATAAGGCTCGTCTGAAATGATATGGATCACCCGATCATGGGAGAGCAGGCGGTCATTCAGCGCCGACAGGATCTCCTTGGGGTAGAGGGCGCCGCTGGGGTTGTTCGGCGAATTGATGATGATTGCTTTGGTTTTGGGACCGATTGCCGCGTCGATCCGATCCATGTTCGGCATAAACGTATCTGGGTCGGTCGGAACGATGACCGCCACACCGCAGTGGTTCTCTATGTAGTTGATATATTCCATAAAAAAAGGCGAAAGGAGAATGACTTCGTCTCCGGGGTCGAGAATCGACTTCAGGACGGCATTCATCGCCCCGGCCGCGCCGACGGTCATGCAGATCGCCTCCGGAGGAACCGTGACGGATGCCGTGGAAATGGACCGGGCGACAGCGGTTCGGGTCGAAAGATAACCGTTATTCGACATATAGCCATGCATCCCCGGTGCCGGAGAGGCGGTGAGCGCGCAAAGGGATCGAACGACTTCCTCGGGCGGCTCAAGATCCGGATTGCCGATCGAAAAATCGTAAACATTATCCTCCCCGTAAATTCCCTTGAGTCGGTTGCCTTCCTCGAACATTTTACGGATCATCGATCCGGACTGGATGCTTGCGGTGATTTTTCGTGATATCATATGAGGCCTCCGTATCTTTTCGATCATGAAGCACATTATAGCATGAAAAATCTCTTGAATTCGCATCCTGCGATTGACAAGCGAAAAGTAAACGTGTAATATGTCACCGTTACAGCAAGAAGAAGCGTCCGCTTCTCACCTCAAGCTTTGCGAAGAGGTTCACGAGTGAATGATCGGTGTTTTCCGATCGGCGTGGAGCGGATGATTCGCTCCATTTTTATTTTTTCGGAGGAGGTGCGTTCATATAGCAAGACAATCAGGCGGACAATTAACCAACGATGCCATTCGATTCAGGGAAGTCAGATTGATCGAATCGGATGGGGACATGGTCGGTGTAGTACCGATTGATGAGGCCAAGAAGAGAGCAGCAGATCAGGATTTGGATCTCGTATTGATTGCCAACAATCCGGATAATCCGGTATGTAAAATCATGGATTACGGCAAATTTCTTTTCGAAAAGTCCAAGAAGGAGAAGGAAGCCCGTAAGAACCAGAAGGTGACCGAGATCAAGGAAATCGGAATGAAGCTGACTACTGAGGATCATGACCTGAGTGTCAAAGTGAAGAACGCGTGTCGATTCCTGGAAGACGGGGATCGAGTCAAGGTTCTGATTAAGTATCGCGGACGTGAGATGGCATACCAGTCACAGGGATATGCCGTTATGGAGAAGTTTGCTAAGGCCTGCGAAGAGTTGGGCCAGATCGATAGACCGCCTAAGGTTGAGGGGAGGAACATGGTCATGTTTCTTGCCCCCAAGAAGGAATAATTTTAAGGAGGAATCAGCAAAATGCCTAAGCAGAAAACACACAGTTCATCCAAGAAACGGTTTAAGGTCACCGGGACGGGGAAAATCCTCCGCTCGCAGGCTTTCCGTCGCCATATTCTCAGCAAGCGTCCGACGAAGAGAATGCGCCACCTGCGCGGCAGTCTCGTCGCATCTCCGGCCAACGCCAAGATCATCCGGGGGATGATCCCTTACAAATAAATCGAATGAGCGGATTATTTTCGTCCGACACAGCCGGACGCACATACAGACATTAGGAGGTTATTCTCATGACAAGGATCAAAAGAGGGATTCGGACGCGTGCGCGTCATGCCAGAATACTGAAGCAGGCAAAGGGATATTTCGGTCATAAGAGCAAGCTTTTCAAGGTGGCCAATCAGCAGGTCATGAAGTCCGGAAACTATGCTTATCGCGACCGCAGGAATAAGAAGCGCGATTTCAGGAGACTGTGGATCCAGCGCATCAATGCTGCCGCACATCTGAACGGACTGTCCTACAGCCGGTTTATGAACGGTTTGAGGAAGGCTGAGATCGCTCTGGACCGCAAGGTTCTTTCCGATATCGCGATCACCGACCCCAAGGGCTTTTCCGCCCTTTGCGAGCAGGCAAAGGCCGTTCAATAATCCCGTGAATGACGAAGTCATCATAACAAGCCGGCAAAATCCGCGAATAAAGTATTTTAACTCTTTGCATGACCGCAGGACGGCACAGCAAGAGGGCGTTGTGCTCATAGAGGGCGTACGCCTTTGTGAAGAGGCGCTTCAGTCCGGCTTGATGCCGCGGATGTTTATCTATACCACGAATTGTCAAGCGCTTGCTCCGGAATGGAGCGAGCGCTTTGCGTTGCCCGAGAGCACGGAATGGATATTGGTTTCAGGGGATCTGATGGAAAAGATCTCCTCAACGGTAAATCCGCAGGGCATTGCGGCGGTCGTTGAAGCTCCGGATGTGTCCGGTCCGATACCGACTTCCGGGCAGGCTCTATATCTTGTGGCGGACGGTATTTCGGATCCGGGAAATCTCGGGACGATGATTCGGACCGCGGATGCGTTCGCCTTTGCGGCCGTCCTTCTCTCCTCGGATTGTGTAGATCCGTTCAACGAGAAGGCGATACGGGCTTCCATGGGCTCGTGCTTTCATGTGCCGATCATCCGCGCCGGTACGATGGGGGAGATATGCTTGCTTATTAAACGATTGGGTGTACAATTGATTGCATCACATTTATCCGGCGATACGCCGGAGTCGTCCCTTTTTCGGTATCCGGCGGCGCTGGTGATCGGAAATGAGGCAAGGGGAGTCAGTGAGGATTGCGTCCGCGAATGTGATATGATGGTCAAAATACCGATGCCCGGTGCGGCGGAATCTTTGAATGCCGCGTCGGCATGTGCGATCCTGTCGTTTGTGCTTGCACAGGGACGAACGGGATGAATTAACCGCTTTCGGAGGTAGGTTGTGCAGATTATTGTTTTGGGGGCTTCAAGAGCTGGATTGGCTCTGGTTCGACGTTTGATCGCAAAGGAGCATGATGTCGTACTGGTCGACCCGGAAGCGTCTTCAATCGTCGAAAAGTATAAAATCAGCGTCGTTTATGTGGACGGCGTCATCATCGACCTTGACGTCTTGCGCGAAGCCGGGATCGACATGGCGGACGCGATTTGCGCGGTCAGCGAGAACGAGAACCAGAATCTCATGGCCTCCCAAATTGCCCGCGAGATGTTTCATGTTAAGCATGTGATCACACGCGTATTTGATACGGATGATTATCGGCTTTTCGACGGGGGGGGATTTGTAACGATTTCTTCTCCTGAATTGACCGTTGATGCGTTTATTCGTGAGTTGGGAGAAGAGGTCATTGAGAAGAAAGTTGGGTTCTGCGAGCAGAACGTGTTGGGACATGTGATCGGTTTCAACCTGATCGAGCCGTCCGAGGATTTGATCGGAGGCAAGATCCGAGACCTGGAGGATACGGACGGAAGGCACGTGTTCGGAGTGATTCGACACGATCGATTACAGCTTGCAGTTCCGGGATTGCGCATCGAAAAGGGGGATAAACTCATTTTAGCGACCGAAAAACTGAAATGAGGAAAATAACATGAAAATCGTTATTGTCGGCGGCGGAAAAGTCGCTTTCTATCTGATAAAGGAATTTGTCCAAGAGCATGATGTCGTCATTATCGAGCAGAACGAGAAGGCGGCCAACCGGATCGCCAATCAATTGTCCGCAGAAGTCATTTTCGGGGACGGGTCTGTTTATTCGGTTCTGGCGCCGGCATGCGAGGGTGCCCGGATGATCGTCGCTCTGACGGGGAAGGACGAGACCAACCTGATCGCATGCCAGATCGCCAAGCGGCACTGCGGAGTTCCGATCGCCATTGCGCGCGTGAATAATCCGAGGAATCTCGAGGTGATGAAGCGTTTCGGAGTCGATAAATCGTATTCCGGTACGAAGATCCTCGCGGAGATGATCGAACAGGAAATCGACTACGAGGGCTTGAAGATCGTCCACCGGATTCAGGAGTCCGATTATGTCCTGGTCGAGTTTTCATTGTCTCCCAAATCGAAGGCGTGCGAACAAACGCTGGCGGATTATACTTTTCCGTCCGGGGCAAAGGTCGTTGTCATGAACACAAGCGCGGGAGAAATGATAACACCGCGAGGGGATACAGTGATGCATGCCGGAGAAATGATGGTCCTGGTTTGCGCCAGAAAGAGCATCGATCAGATTTGGAAAGAGATGGTACGTCAGTAACATGCTCATTCGCAAGCGCAGAACGCAGGAATTGTTCAAGTGGCTTCTGGCGAAGCCCGCTCGGATGATCATGACGAGCTTTTTGTTTGTCGATATCATCGGATTTTTCTTGCTACTGTTACCAATATCCTCAATAAGCGGACGAAGTGTCGGATTCACGGCGGCGCTATTCACCACGGTCTCTTCCACATGCGTTACCGGATTGGTCGTGGCAGACACGGCTTCGACGTTTTCGACGTTCGGCCGCGGTGTCATCTTGGCACTCATTCAGATCGGCGGCCTCGGGCTTGTCACGATATCAACGTTCTTTATCAGCCTGGTTCGACGCAGGGTCGGGTTGCGGACGCGAGTCTTGGCGCAAGAAAGCGCCGGTAGCTTTTCGTTTGTCGAATTACCCTCGCTTCTACGGTCGATCATCCTGTTGACGTTCATTTTTGAGTTTACGGGGTTTGTCTTGTTCGCCACTCAGTTTGTTCCCTTGTACGGTTGGGAAACCGGACTGGCCAAGGCCGGATTTCAGTCCGTTTCATCGTTCTGTAATGCAGGCTTTGACTTGATGGGTGACACGGCATCCGGCCCGTATTCGAGCCTGACCGCTTTTTCCGGGAACCCGGTCGTCCTGTTTACCACCATGTTCCTGATCGTTTCCGGCGGCTTGGGATTCATCGTCTGGAGGGATCTAATCGCTTCCGTCAAGACGAAAAGACTCAACGTACACAGCCGGATCACTTTGGTGGCAACCGCCATTCTGATCCTGGCGGGCATGCTGTTCATACTGGCGGTCGAGTGGGGAAACAAGGGTGAAATGGCGATGGGATTATTGCCGGCGTGGCAGCGTCCGATCGCCGCGCTGTTTCAATCGATAACGATGAGAACCGCCGGGTTTAATACGATCAATATGACAACACTGATGGACGGCACCAAGATCTTCTGTGTCGCGCTGATGTTTATCGGAGCCGGCTCCGGTTCTACCGGCGGCGGTATCAAGGTCTCCACTTTTTCGTTGCTCATTTATTCGGTCTATTCCGAAATCAGAGGTCGAACGGATATTGTGATTCGCAAGCACCAGATCGCCCGGGTCGCCGTACAACGCGCTTTATCGATCTTTGTACTCGCTTTGGGTCTGGTCGCGCTTTTGTCTATTGTTCTGACGTTCACCGAATCGGCCTCGCTGGCAGCCGGACGCATCGAGTATCTGGATCTGCTTTTCGAGTCGGCATCGGCGTTCGGCACGGTCGGTGTTTCTGCCGCCTCCACGCCGGAACTGACGACGATCGGCCAGATGTGCCTGATCCCCGTGATGTTTATCGGAAGAGTCGGCCCGATTACCGTAGCCGTCAGCCTCGCACTGCGGGAACCCAAAGAATTTTCAAGCGTATTCCCGGAAGGCAAGATCCATATCGGATAACCCGGTTGCTTCTCATAGCGTGATCCCCACAACCATTGTTATGGTAAATGCGATTCGAATTCGTCGTTTCGCATAAACGTCCGTTTATTGACAATGCAACCTTTCGTAAAGGATAATTAGTTCTTAATAAACGAATCGGAGGATTTTTCAATGGGCTACACGGTTTCTCAAAAAATACTCAAAGAGCACCTGATTTCCGGAGAGATGATTCCGGGAAACGAGATATCCTTCCGAATCGATCAAACGCTCACCCAGGATTCGACCGGTACCATGGCGTACCTGCAATTCGAGGCGATCGGCGTACCGCGCGTTAAAACCAAACTCTCGGTTGCGTATATCGACCACAATATGCTTCAGTCCGGGTTCGAAAACGCAGATGACCACAAGTATATTCAGACGGTAGCCGCCAAATACGGGATCCGTTTCTCCAGACCCGGAAACGGGGTCTGTCATCAAGTCCATATCGAACGATTCGGCGTTCCCGGTCAGACCTTGCTCGGCTCGGACAGCCATACGCCGACCTGCGGAGGGATCGGGATGCTCGCGATCGGTGCCGGCGGACTGGATGTCGCCGTGGCAATGGGCGGTGGTCCCTATTATATCAGCATGCCTCGGATGAGTAAGGTCGAGCTTACCGGCCGTTTGGCGCGCTGGGCGACCGCGAAGGATATCATCTTGGAGGTGCTCCGAATCATGACCGTAAAAGGCGGCGTCGGAAAGATCATTGAGTACTCCGGTGATGCGCTGGTCCATCTTTCGGTTCCCGAGCGCGCGACCATCACCAATATGGGGGCTGAGCTCGGCGCGACTACGTCGATTTTCCCTTCGGACGAAGTGACAAAGCGCTTTCTCGAGGCGCAGGGCAGAGCGGACGCCTTCGTGCCGCTCGAAGCGGATCCGGATGCTGTATATGACGAAGTCATTTCCATAGACCTTTCGAAATTGAAGCCGATGGTGGCAAAGCCGCATATGCCCGATAACGTGGTCCCGGTCACAGAAGTCGCGGGTCTCAAGGTCGATCAGGTTTGTATCGGCTCATGCACCAATTCATCCCTTCACGATATGCTGAAAGTCGCCGCGATCCTCAAGGGTCAGACGGTTCATCCGGATGTTTCCCTGGTGATTTCACCCGGCTCCAAACAGGTGCTGAATATGATGGCCGAAGTCGGAGCGCTTGCGGACATGATCGCGGCAGGGGCCCGTATCCTTGAGTGTGCCTGCGGTCCCTGCATCGGAATGGGTCAGTCGCCCAAGACCGACGCGATTTCGCTTCGCACCAATAACCGGAACTTCTACGCTCGCTCCGGGACCGCGTCCGCGCAGGTCTATCTGGTCAGTCCCGAGGTCGCGGCGATTGCCGCGATCAGAGGTGAAGTGACAAATCCGGAGGATTTCGGAACGCCACCGACGGTGCAGATGCCCGAGCGTTTTCAAGTCAACGACAATCTTGTCGTTGTCCCGCCCGAAGATCCCTCTTCGATCGAGGTCGTGCGCGGCCCGAACATCCAGCCGTTTCCTACGAATACGGAACTTCCGGATATGATCGAGGGCAAAATACTGGTCAAGTTGGAAGATAATATTACGACGGATCACATCATGCCGTCGAATTCCAAACTCTTGCCGTTCCGCTCGAACATTCCCTATCTGGCGGACTATTGTCTGACGCCGTCCGATCCGCATTTTCCCGAAAAGGCAAAAAAATGCGGCGGTGGATTCATCGTCGGCGGGGCGAATTATGGGCAGGGTTCGAGCCGGGAGCATGCGGCATTGGTGCCTCTGTATCTGGGCGTCAAGGGGGTTCTGGCGATATCTTTTGCGAGGATCCATATGGCCAATCTGATCAACAACGGAATATTGCCGCTCTCTTTTGAAAATCCGTCCGATTATGATAGAATATCAATACTTGACGACCTCGTTGTGCAAGACGTGCGTCGACAAGTTGCACAAGCTGCGGTCGGCGAACCCATCAGGATTACGGACAGGACCCTGGGCATCGAGATCAAGGCACAATGTAGGATATCCCGAAGACAAGCCGATATCCTATTGGCCGGGGGACTATTGAATTATACCCGTCAAAATGCCGGAGACGACATTTAATCTCCATCACCGATCGACAGGAGGAGAATCAATGAGCAAAGTATCTCGAGACACACAGAGTATGATTGATACGCTTGCTGAGCAGGCAAAAGAAAAAGCCAAAATAGATCCCGCCCTTTATGAACGATATAACGTGAAGCGCGGACTTCGGAATGCGGACGGAACGGGTGTTTTGGTCGGCCTCACCGAGGTCGGCGAGGTAATGTCGTACATTGTGGACGATGTGGAGCGCGTTCCGATCGAGGGAAGGCTCTTTTATCAGGGCATTGAGATCAATGATCTCGTGAACGGTTTTTTCGAGCAGAAGAGATTCGGATTCGAGGAAACGGCGTATTTGCTTCTTTTCGGAGAACTTCCTTCTGCCGGGCAACAGAAAGATTTTGAACAAATGCTCGCGGATATGCGCCCGCTTCCTCAGAGTTTTACGGAAGATATGATCCTCAAGGCACCGAGCCCGGATATCATGAACAAGCTCGCTCGGTCCGTTCTGGCCTTATACTCGTATGATGATGACGCGGAATCCATAAGCATCCCCAATGTGCTTCGCCAGTGCATTGAACTGATCGCGCGGTTCCCCGTCCTTACCGCATACGCTTATATGGCTCGTCGTCACTATGTGGATAAGGAGAGTCTTTTTCTCCATTCTCCGCTACCGGAGTACAACACCGCACAGAATATTTTGCACATGATTCGACCCGACGGACAATTCTCGGAACTGGAAGCCAGGATCCTCGATTTGGCGTTGGTTCTTCACGCGGAACACGGCGGAGGAAACAACTCTTCCTTCGTCACACACTGCGTTTCTTCATCGGGATCGGACACCTATTCGGTCATTGCGGCAGCGATCGGTTCGCTTAAGGGCCCTCAGCACGGCGGAGCCAGCAACAAAGCTTACGCGATGATGAAGGAGCTGATGTCCGAGGTCAAGCATTGGCGCAACGAGATGGAGATTTGTGATTATCTTACGAAGATACTCAGCAAGGAAGCGTACGATCGTTCGGGCTTGATTTACGGTATCGGACACGCGGTGTATACCGTTTCCGACCCGCGGACCAAGTTGCTTCGCGATTACGCAAGAATGCTCGCGTTTGAGGCGGGGCGTGAGGAAGAGTACGAGTTGTACACGCTGACGGAGCGCTTGGCGCCGGAGGTTTTCTCGCGAGTCAAGAAGAGCGATAAGATCGTATGCGCGAATGTCGACTTCTACGCCGGATTCATATACTCGATGCTTCAGATCCCGCCGGAACTCTTCACTCCGATTTTCGCGTGTGCGAGGATCGCGGGCTGGAGCGCGCACCGGATCGAAGAACTGGTTTCCGGCGGAAGGATCATGCGCCCGGCTTATAAATGCGTTCAGAAGAGAAGGAAATACACTCCCGTCGAACAAAGAGGGAACGATTAGCTTTTGTGCTGATTGAGCAGAAGGACGCCGCGAGGACTTGCTTCGCGGCGTTTTGCGCGAAAAAGGCACCCGCTGATGCGGATGCCTTGTGGTGACCCTAAGGAGAATCGAACTCCTGATTCCGCCTTGAGAGGGCGGTGTCTTA
>JAFGGR010000102.1 GCA_016930475.1 Clostridiales bacterium
GATCCATCGACCGGAAGTCAAAGTTGGTCATGCCGATCTCTTGTCCCTGATAGATAAAGGGGGTACCGCGAAGGCAGAGGAGAAGGGCACACAGCATCTTGGCGGATTCGGCATGAAAGTTCTTATCGTCGCCGAATCGCGAGACACTTCGTGGCTGATCGTGATTCTCAAAATAATTGGCATTCCAATCGAGCGCGTTCTGCCACTTTGCGATGACTTCACAGAACTTTTGCGGCTTAAAACGCTTCTTGAACCACTTTACAATCGTCGAATCGGTATCCATATGCTCAAAAGAAAAGAGCATATCGAGTTCTTCCCGGGAGGGATCGGAGAGGTCGAATGCGGTCTTGGGCGTGACCATGACGGTCTCGCCGACGGTAAAGCAATCGAACTGAGACAGGACGTCGTGCCGGAGCTCCCGAAGGATCCCGTGCGTTCCTTCACAGGTCAGGTAATGCTCCTGTCCGGTCAGGATAAAGCGCTTGCGACCATCTTCCAGAGAGTCCTTGAAAATGACGTTGATGACGTCGCAACGGAAGCCGGAGACCCCCTTTTCGAGCCAAAAGCGCATGATGTCCTTTATTTCCTCAATGACCTTGGGATTTCGGTAATTGAGATCCGGTTGTTTTTTCGAAAAGAGGTGCAGGAAATATTTATCGCTTCGCTCGTCGTATTCCCAACAGTCCTCCGCAAAAAAGCTCGTCCAGTTATTGGGCTTCTTGCCGTCTTTGCCCGGACGCCAGATATAGTAGTCGCGGTACGGGCTTTCCGGATCGCGGCTTTGCTTAAACCACTCATGCTCGTCGGAGGTGTGGTTGATGACCAGATCCATAATGATCTTGATATCAAGCTTTTGTGCCAGCTCCAGTAGTTTGTCCATCTCCTCCATGGTGCCGAAATCGGGATGGATGCTCCGGTAGTCGCTGATGTCATATCCGTTATCGTCGTTCGGTGAGCGATAGACCGGCGAAAGCCAGATCATTCCGATGCCGAGTTCTTTCAAATAATGGAGTCTCTTGATGATGCCCCGAAGATCGCCGATGCCGTTCCCGTCGGTGTCCTGAAAGCTTCTGGGATAGATTTGATAAGCAACCCGGTCACGCCACCATGTTTTCATGAACGCCACCCCGATTCGAAAATAATCTTAGTTTCATTCTACCTTTCCGACATTCCTTCGTAAAGGGAAAGAGTAGCGGATATGAGGATTTGCGGAATTCTCTTCATGGGTATATCCTGCTGTGAAGGAAGGCTGAGACAAGAAGATGCCTTTCGTGTCGGTTCCATAAGCCGCGAGGGAAAACGTCTGTGGTTTTTGTGCAAGTTATCTCGAATCCTTGCTTGAAAAGAGAAGGCAAAAAGGATATCATTAACTTAGGGTTAGACGAGTCTAACATTTTACATCATAAATAGCATTCAGATTGCATAAGGACGTGATTCAAATGACATTAAAAGATCTTGAAGTCGGCGGAGCGGGAGTCATCGTAGCGGTACACGGTCAAGGTGCGTTAAGGGACCGTTTGTTGGATATGGGGCTGACGCCCAGGACCCGGGTAATGATCCGGAAGACGGCACCGATGGGAGACCCGATCGAGATTTCACTTCGTTGTTATGAGCTGACCTTGCGCAAAGAGGATGCGGCGAATATAGAGATCATTCGAGACGGGATTGCTCCGACATGCAGAAGACCACAACGGAGAAACCGGGGAGCTTTTCGCGGTTTCGGACGTAAGAGTCGCCCGGAGGAGTCCGAAGTATGAACATTGCATTAGTTGGTAATCAGAATTCCGGTAAGACGACGCTTTTCAACCAGTTGACCGGTTCCAATCAACATGTCGGGAATTTTCCGGGCGTTACGGTGGAACGCAAAGAGGGTACCGTACGCTACAAAAAGGAAATGAATGTCGTCGATCTGCCGGGGATCTATTCCCTTGCGCCTTACTCCAGCGAGGAGAAGGTGGCAAGGGATTTTATCGTGAAGAATAAGCCGGACGGCATCATCAACATCGTTGACGCGAGTAATATCGAGCGGAACCTTTACCTCAGCATGCAATTGATCGAGATTCACGTTCCGATGGTCATCGCGCTCAACATGATGGATGAGGTGCGGGAGAGTGGCGGAACCATAAAGATCGAAGAATTAAGCTGTTGTTTAGGGGTTCCGGTCGTCCCGATCTCCGCAAGTAAGAATGAAGGGATTGCGGAACTCATCGAGGTCGCGTACAAGACGTTTCGGGACAGAGTTTACCCCCAACAGACCGACTATTGTGCGGGCGAGGTGCACCGCACGATCCACTCGATCGCCCATTTGATCGAGGATCACGCGGAGCGAGTCGGCGTTCCGGCGAAATTTATCGCCACGAAGCTTGTTGAGGGAGATATTTCGCTTCGGGACGAGTTGGAATTGAACAGCAACGAGATCGATATGATCGATCACGCTGTTAAAGAAATGGAAGACGAATTGAAAACAGATCGGAAGTCCGCCATTGCGGATATGCGGTATTCGTACATCGAAAAGGTGGTTGCGGGCTCTGTTGTTCGACCCGGTGTCGACCGAAGCAGGGAGCGGACGCTTCGGATCGACCGGCTTCTGACGAACAAGTATTTGGCGATCCCCATTTTTCTTTCCATTATGGGGTTGATTTTCTGGCTGACTTTCGGCGTGATCGGAAGTTTTCTGAGCGATATACTGGGGGAGGGGATCGACGGCTTGTCCGAATTGGTTCGCCGGGCCATGGAAAGTGTAGCGGTGAATCCGACGGTCATATCGCTCGTTACGGACGGTGTCTTTTCGGGAGTCGGGAGCGTTCTGACCTTTATTCCGACGATCATTTTATTATTTTTCTTCCTCTCGATGCTTGAGGACAGCGGATATATGTCGCGGGTGGCGTTTGTCATGGACACACTGCTTCGAAAAATCGGGCTTTCCGGAAGAAGTTTTGTACCGATGTTGATCGGCTTCGGCTGTTCCGTTCCGGCGATCATGTCGACGCGCACACTGCCGAGCGAGCGCGACCGAAAGATGACGATTTTTCTGGTCCCGTTTATGAGTTGCACGGCGAAACTTCCGATTTACGGGATGTTTACCCTCGCGTTTTTCCCGAAGCAAGCCGCACTTGTGATGATTTCGCTCTATGTACTGGGCATGGTGTTGGCGGTTCTGACCGGTCTTCTGATGAAGAATTTGATTTTCCGGGGGAAGCCGGTACCGTTTGTTATGGAACTGCCGAACTATCGTTTGCCGGGGATGAAGTCGGTCTTGATGTTGCTCTGGGACAAGACCAAGGACTTTCTGACCAAAGCGTTTACGTTGATTTTTATCGCATCGCTGGTCATCTGGGTACTTCGCTCGTTTGATGCGACGCTCAATCTCGTCGCCGATGATTCCGACAGTCTTTTGGCCGGGATCGGTCGGTTGATCACCCCGGTGTTTGAGCCGCTCGGGTTCGGAAACTGGAAAGCGGTCACCGCACTCCTGACCGGATTTATGGCCAAAGAGGCGGTTATAAGTACCTTTGCGGTTTTGACCGGCGCCGGTTCTGCGAATCTTCCGGAAGCGCTGAATGCGTTGTTCACGCCGGTATCCGCATACGCTTTTCTGGTTTTCACGCTCTTATATACTCCTTGCGTCGCGGCGATAGCGACGATGAGGAAGGAATTGAAGAGCCGATTGTTAGCCATTGCGGCAGTCCTGTATCAAACCGGATTTGCGTGGATCATGGCGTTTCTTTTCTATCAGGTCGGATCGATCATTTTCGGGTGATCGTTCTCCCGGCTTGCCGGGCCCCTCTTCAATAATTTTCTTTTCTCCGGATCCTTTTGCAGGGTTTGCTCAATGACGCGAATAAAAGCCTCGGTGATGTCCGGGTCGAACTGCGTGCCCTTGTTGGCGCGAAGCTCGGTTATTGCCTCGTCCCAGTTCAAACCTGCCTTGTACGGCCGGTCAAAGGTCATGGCGTCAAAGCTGTCTGCGACGGTGAGTACCCGAGAAAGGTAAGGGATCTCTTTGCCCTTCAAATGATTGGGATATCCGGTGCCGTCGTAACGCTCATGGTGATGAAGGACCAACGGAGCGATTTCGGCCAGGGTGGCGACTTCCTGCAAGATGTGCGCGCCGACCACGGAATGATCCTTTACGTCCTGCCACTCTTTCTCGTTGAGCGGCGTCGCCTTGTTCAGGACTTTTTCGGACAGGTTGACCTTGCCGATGTCATGCATGTAAGCCGCAAGAGAAAGGGATTTGCGATCCTCTTCGTCCAAATTGAGTTGACGGGCCAGCGCCTTGGAATACATAGCAACACGCTCGACGTGCCCGGATGTGTATCGGTCGCGCGCATTGATGATGTTGATGAGGGACTGGAGAGAATTCAGAAGATCGTAGTCGTCCTTATCGATCTCCAGTTCGATCGTGTCGAGGATGGAGTCGTAAATTTCGACCCGGTTTTTTCGGAAAAGCTTCGCGCGGTAGAGCGCGTCGTCCGCGTTCTTGATCAGATTCAGCGCGCTTTCGGTCCGGTTGCCCCATTGTGCAATGCCGACCGAAATGGTCATCGGGTCAATTTCGCGAATCTGAGGCCTCTCGAAATTGTCCGCTAACAGCACCTCGTTTCGAAGGTCGAGGCTTTGAAAGGATTGTCGGATTGCTTCGCCGTATTGCTTCGCATCGTCCTTGTCGAGATTTGGCAGAATAACCGCGAATTCGTCTCCGCCGTATCGGGCGAGGATCGCACCTTTCGGCTTGTGCTCGTCCATGAGGCGGGCGACGGTGCTCAATAATTTATCTCCGTTCAAGTGTCCGAACCGGTCATTGAATTCCTTGAATGAGTCGATGTCGAGAAAAAGGAGAGTCAACGGCTGCTTCAAAAAAAGGCAGGATTTGATTTTCTGATTGAGTGCGCTGTGAAAATAACGATGATTGAAAAGGCCGGTCAGACCGTCAAGGTTGGCCTTTTCCTCGAGCGCTAGGATCCGCTCGCGATCCGTTTTAACAAAACGATCCAGGACCCAGATGGTCAGAAAAAGGACGCTAATGGAAATAAGGTCCTTTTCGAGAAAACGGGCGATCGAGGAGAAATAGGAATAGATGAAATCAAGCGCAAATATGTAAACGGAAAGGAAAGCGGTGATCGTGTAAGCTTGCCGAAGACCGAGTTGAATGGTGACCGGAACCAGAAAGAGAAGTGCGGCAATAAGAAAATAGCTGTTGTTTTTGTCGGTAAACCAGATGAGCGCAACTGTCATGAGCAGTAAGAAATACGACTCGATAACCAACAACTGCCGTGTCCCGGTGTCAGTCTCGCGCGGACGGTACTTCAGAAATGTCCAAGCATATAAGTAGGTCAACGCTACCGAGAAAACAGAAGCGGAGAGGGAAAGGATGAGGACATTGCGGTCGCTCCACTTTGCTGTGTATTCCTCGATGATTCCACGGACGATAATCAGCGCGGATACTAAAAAATACCCGACCTTAAAGATTGTGAGTATTCGGTTCAGTTTCTCGTCGTATTTTTTCGCCTGCAATTCCGTTCAGCCTTTCTCTAGATGTCCCATGGTTCCAAATCCCACTCATAGCTCAGAACCACTTTCAAGAATGCGTCAACGATAACGGGGTCGTAAAGGGTACCCGAGCCGGCGCGAATTTCCTCCGCGGCTTGCTCGGGGCTGAGAATTTCTCGATAGGAGCGTTTAGAGGTCATAGCATCGAAACTGTCCGCTACCGCGATAACGGAAGCATTCCGCGGAATGGCGTCGCCTTTGAGACCCTTGGGGTATCCCGAACCGTCCCAACGCTCGTGGTGATACAAGACCGCTTCTGCGATCTCCGCGATATCGTAGGAGGAACGGAGGATGCGACATCCGATCTCCGGGTGAGTGTGGATCACTTCGATGTCCTCGGGATTCAAATTCTCCGAACTGCTCAACAGGCGGTCGTCAATGGCGATTTTTCCGATGTCGTGCAAAAAGCCCGCCAGATTGAGGAGGTTGACCTCGATAACGGGTAAATTCAGTTCTTTTGCAATCTTTTTACACAGCTCACCGACCCTCTTGGAGTGCGCCTCTTCGCGCGGATTCTTCTCGTGAAGGGTATGCATGATCGTCTTGATGATCGTGTTGCGCATGCTCTTGCTCTCGGCGATCTTACTTTTATTCATATGATCCTCGGCGGCCTTGATCGCGGAAAGGATCGACTCTTCCGCAATGGTTTTGGTTGCGATGCCGAACGATATGTCGACCGGGATCGCATTGACTTGCGTCTGGGCAAGTACAAGCTTGATTCGAGAAATGAGTTCGTCGGCCTCGCTTTCAGAGGTGTTGGGCATAAGAACCATGAACTCGTCACTGCCCCAACGGGATACGATGCCCCGACCTTCGCAGATCTCCGATATGATATCGGCTCCTTTCTTAAGGATCGAATCGCCGACCTGGTGCCCGAACGCGTCATTGACAAGTTTTAATCCGTTGACGTCTCCGAGAACCACCGAAACCGGCAGATTCTCGACCCGGTCCGTGCGCTTGATGGTTTCTTCGGTATATCTGCGATTGTATAAGCCGGTAAGCAAGTCGTGATAACTGATGTATAGATTGCGGTCCTGAGCTTTCTTCAGGGGCGTAATGTTGAGGACAAAGCAGGTAAGGCCAATCACATCCCGATTTTTGTCGATGATCGGAGAGTAGTACTTTTGCCAATAGGAACGGGAATCATCAGAATCTCCAAACTCCTCGATCGAGGAGTAAAATTCTCCGGATAAGACTTTATCGAATTCCGCCTTCAGTTTATCCGATCGTTCGGAGTCGTTGATCATCGATAAAACGTCGGTGCCGACGACGATTTCTTTTCCCCATACACGGAGCATGGAATACTTGTGACGGCTGTTAAATGCCGTATACCGATATTCCCGGTCCAGCGAAAAAACCATGATATCCGGCGAACTTTCCAAGACGGAAGAAAATATCGTGTTCGTGTTATCCAGTTCGGCGTTCAGTACGTCCCTGCCAATTTTGAGTCCGGCGGCTCGCTTGAGCTCGCGCGACGACTGCCAGAAGATAAAAAGAGAAGTGGCCGTTACAAAAATGAGTCCCTTGATCACACCGACGATGAGCATCTGATGTGTATTCGGCAGAAGTGCCTCCGTAACGGTATCGGATACGACGATCCACAGCACACTGATCGCAAGATAAACGAGCGTCATCTTAAGGGCGGGGATTACCGCGATAAAATTACTCTGGTATTCCGGCCTTTTGTAAAAAGAGCGAAAAAATGTCGAACATCGTTCGAAAAAGTTTTTACCTTTGGAAGCTTTGGTCATAACGGATACCCCACAACCCCGCTGAAGTTATTATTAATAATATTATATAGCAGGAATGTGAATGAAATAAAGCCAAAAGTTCTTATGAGCATGATTTGATCCCGACAAGAGCGCCTGCGTTGACAATATCCCTTGTCTCCGATCCTCGAAAAGATTCATCCGCTGCCTTCCGGATCTTGCGTCAGGAGTACGCCCACATGCCTAAGCGATCCCCCCGGGCGAGCTTTTCCAAAGCCCGCAACTCTGACTCGTAACGAGTGTCTTCGCCATATGCCACGACGCGCGCATAACCGCCGCGGACGAGGATCGCGCTGAAATTCAAGCGCTCAAACGTTTCCTGATCTCCGCCAGCAGGTTCCCCTAGCCAGACATACCTCAGGAGCCGGCCGTATTGGTCGGTATCGGAAACATCCCGCTCCAGATAGACGACACGATCCGACAGGGTCTCTTTCGCGAAGGCATAAGCCTCCTCGGCAAAAGGCTCGCCTTCCTGATCCTCTTTCTCGGTTTCCGGAGCGTCAACGCCGATGATCCGGATCTTATATTGTTCGCCCTGATCATCCTCCACCCAAATCGTATCTCCGTCCACGACACGGACCACGGTAAAAGGCTCCGTAACGGGCGCGTCGGCGGTCAGAGACGCGTCCTGAACCGATTCATCGTCATCCAAAATGTCGGAATCATCCGGAGCATCTGCGACAGAAGTCATACCGGCGGAGAGTTGATTCAGCGCGTCGATCAAGTCTTCCGTTGAAAAGGAACAGCCGGAAAGGCTCCACGTGAGAAGGCTGATAACGGTGACCGCGATTCCGAACTTCCGCATCGCTCGATGCGCCCGGACGGGTTTGATTTCGGGGAAAAGAGGAGATGATTTCATATTCCGATTCCTTTCAGATAACAGCAAAGAAGTGCGCCGAAGTTTTCCGGAAAAAAGCGGCGGTGTTGAGACGTAAAATCTGTCCGAATCTATATCGCGATCCGGGAATACGCGCGTGACAATCATACCATAAAGATACTCGGAGGGCGACGCATCGCCCTCCGAGGTGATACAATTATAACAGTGTAAAGCACAGTTTGAGGAGGACGGGAAAATGAAAAAGATATATCTTGCCGGAGGTTGCTTTTGGGGCCTTGAGAAATATATGTCTCTGATTCGGGGCGTCACGGCCACCGAGGTCGGATACGCCAACGGAAGCCAGCCCAACCCGACGTACGAACAGGTTTGCTCCGGGACGACCGGTCACGCCGAGACCGTCGAGGTGACTTACGACCCTCAAAGAGTCTCGCTCGGCTTTCTGATCCGGATGTTTTTTGACGCGATCGACCCGACCGCGGTCGGTCGACAGGACAACGATGTCGGGGAGCAATACCGATCCGGAATCTACTATGCGGATCGGGAAGATCTCTCACCCATCCGGGTCGAAGTCGAAGCGTTGGAAGCGCGGATCGGTAAGAAAAGCGCGATCGAAGTGAACGAACTGACCGCATATTACTCCGCCGAAGAATATCATCAGAAATATCTGGATAAGAACCCGAACGGGTACTGCCACATCGGCCCCGCGAAAATGGACAAGGCCGCGGGAGCTATCGTCGACCCGACAAGGTATGCCCGTCCTTCGCTTTCGGAGCTTAAAGCGCGACTGTCGGACGAGTCCTGGAGCGTGACGATGCAAAACGACACGGAGCGGCCGTTTACGGGCGAGTACAGCAATCATTTCAAAGAGGGGATCTATGTCGACATCACGACCGGTGAGCCGCTTTTCTCATCGCGCGATAAATTTGACGCCGGCTGCGGCTGGCCGAGCTTCAGCCAACCGATCGATCCGAACGTCATTCGCGAAAAGGAGGACCTCTCCTTGTTCCGGAAACGCACGGAGACGCGAAGCCGCATCGGAGACGCCCATCTCGGCCACGTTTTCGACGACGGGCCGCGTGATAAGGGCGGTCTGCGCTATTGTATCAACAGTGCCGCTCTGCGATTCGTTCCGCTGGAAGAGATGGATGAAGAGGGCTATGGGTACCTTAAAGGACTCTTTTCCTGACCACTCACCCCTGAATTCCGTCCACTCAACCGAAGACGGGTTCACAGAAGAAGTCCGGCGAATATAATAAAGACGCAAGCGTAAGGAGGGTCATAGAATGCGTATTCGGATCGAGGAAGTCAACGACGAGACGGAGGATGAAATAGTCGTCCGCTGTCGTAAGGTGACCCCGGAAATCGAATCGCTCGCCCGTGAGCTCGGTTTGCTCGAAAAGCAAGCCGGCGGAGGGAGTGGCCATAACAGGAAACGCAACGTCGCGGCCGGTGCTTTGACACCCGAGTTCTACAAAGGGGAGCAACAGTATTTTCTGAGTTTTTCAGAGATCCTCTTCTTTGAGACCGAGGATGAAAAGGTGATCGCGCACACAGCGACGGACGCTTATGAGACCAGGCAAAGACTTTATGAGCTCGAGTCGATGCTTCCCGCCTCGTTTGTCCGCGTTTCAAGATCGACGATTGCGAACGTGACGCATATCTTTTCGATCCAGAGGGGCTTGACGCGCGTATCGCACATCACGTTTCGCGGATCTTATAAAGAGGTGTATGCGTCGAGAAAGTACGGACCGGTATTGAAGGTAAAAATGGAAGAGAGGTATTTGTATGAACAAAATTAGTGTTTTCTGGGAGAAGAGTTTTTCTTATGTGGATGTAGTGAGGTATTTGAATGAACAAAAATAGTATTTTCTGGGGCTTGGTGCTTTTAGGGGGAGGCGTGCTGGTTATCCTGTTCGCGCTTGGAGTCGGCGAGTCCTCCGACCTGTTCCGCTCGATCGCAAGCTTGATCCTGGCGGCGATCGGGATATCCTGTCTGATTAAACTCTATTTTGTGCCCGGATTGATGGCTCCTGCCGCG
This sequence comes from Clostridiales bacterium, assembly GCA_016930475.1. Classification (GTDB taxonomy): domain Bacteria; phylum Bacillota; class Clostridia; order Saccharofermentanales; family Saccharofermentanaceae; genus JAAYCT01. Next base: position 10,199 of record JAFGGR010000102.1, read on the forward strand.
ATTGTCTATCTTTGGCGGGATTGGGTCGGGATCCCGGATGTTGAGCTATGGCATCTGCTCTTGGGTTCGGCGCTCTTGGGAGTGGGTCTTTCGATGATCTTTTGGAACGCGAAACGCAAGCGCATAAAATCCTGGGGTGAAGGGTGTGGCCATCATCATCATCGCGTCCATGTCAATATCGCGGATAACGGCGAGGCTTCGGAGGAGAACGGAGAATTTGTGACCGTGGAGGCGACATTTGCCGAGAACGTGAAATACATTCGATCCGATAACTTCAAGGGCGCGAATATCCATGCCAAATTCGGAGCGGCGAAGGTCTATTTCGAAGGGTGTACGGTGAGCCCGGAGGGGGCAACGATTCATCTGGATGTCAATTTCGCGGGGGTCGAGATCTATCTGCCGAGAAGCTGGAATATCGACAATCAGATCCGTGCATTCTTCGGAGCGGCCGACGGCGTCACCTCCATGTCCGGAGAAGGCCCGAAGGTCACGCTGACCGGAGAGATCAATTTCGGCGGAGTGGAAATCAAGTACATCTAGAAACGATCGAAAAGTGCAAAACAGAAGCGCCGGAATCCTTTGGGGGAGCCGGCGCTCTTTTTTCTGAATTTTTCCGCTCATCAGGACCTAGTCGGAAAGTGGGTTCGGATCGGTCTGTCTATTCGCCGAGCATCCGATCCGTCGGATCGGAATATAAAGTGAGTATGGTTCTACTCTCCGAGCATCCGATCCGTCGGATCGGAATATAAAGTGAGTATGGTTCTACTCTCCGAGCATCCGATCC
>JAFGGR010000103.1 GCA_016930475.1 Clostridiales bacterium
AGGGATCGCGGTCAGCATATTCACCTCGCAGATCAAGGATTTTACGGGTATGGATACCGGAGCCCTGCCTCCTGAATTCATCGGCAAATGGGAAGCGTATTTCAATAATCTTTCCTCGATCCGCTGGCCGGTCCTGGGCATCGGGGCGCTTGCGCTCCTGATCATGATCTTTTGGCCGAAGATCACAAAGAGGATCCCGGGCGCGTTGATCGCCCTGGTCATTTCCTCGGCGATCGTCGCGGTTTTTCGATTGGACGTTCCGACGATCGGGAGCATGTTTACTGATTTATCTTCATCGCTTCCGCCTTTTACGCCGCCGGCTATTTCGCTCGAAAAGGTCTCCGCGCTGATCGGTCCGGCGTTCACCATCGCGTTTCTGGGATCGATCGAGTCGCTCCTGAGCGCCGTCGTGTCGGACGGTATGATCGGCAGTAAGCATCGCTCGAATACCGAGTTGATCGCGCAGGGCATCGCGAACATCGGCTCGTCGCTTTTCGGCGGGATCCCTGCGACCGGAGCGATCGCCCGAACCGTCGCCAACATCAAAAACGGCGGGCGTACGCCCGTCGCCGGCATGATACACGCCGTGGTCCTCTTGCTGGTGCTTCTTTTCCTCATGCCGCTCGCGAAGTTGATCCCATTGACCGCCCTTGCGGCCGTGCTCATCATCGTCGCGTACAACATGAGCGAATGGAGAGCCTTCGCGGATCTGATGAAGGCGCCCAAAAGCGATATACTTATCCTGTTGGCGACCTTTTTCATCACGGTGCTTTTCGATCTGGTCCTGGCGATACAGATCGGTATCGTCCTTGCCGCGATCCTTTTTATGAAGCGTATGGCCGACGTCTCCGAGGTCAAGGTCCGGAATATGGATGCCGGTGAGGAGATCCTGACGGGAGCGAAACCGATCGTTGCCGAGGATGAAGAAGGAAATTTGCCCGAGGGCAAGCAATACCGTCGAGTATTGATCTACGAGATCAACGGACCGTTTTTCTTCGGTGCTGCGGATAAATTCATGGACGCCTCTTCACAGGTCGGGGAGAAGACGGAGGTTCTGATCATCAAGATGAAGCACGTTTCGGCGATGGATGCCACCGCGCTTCAGGCTTTTCGAGGATTGATCAAGCGCTGTAAAAAGCAGTCGATCGATGTTATTCTGACCGGCGTCCCGAAACAGCCGATGGACCTGCTTACTCGCACAGGTGTCATAGCGCAAATCGGAGAAGACCGGGTATTCCCGAGTCTGACTCCGGCCATCAAATACGTGGAAGAACATTACATCAAGACGAGTCGCGAAAGTTGAGCATCAGGACCTTATCGATCCAAGCGTTCCAATCCGGATCGAAGACCTGAAGCTCCGGCCGCGTCAAAAGCGCGTCCGCGGACTGACGGATCCCCTCATCGAATCGGACTGTCGCCGTAAATCCGGGCACAAGCCTTTTAATCTTGGTATTATCGAAAACGACGCTGTGTGCCTTATCTCCGTTCAAGGGTCCGTCCAGCGAAGAGTCCAGCCGAACGAGCATATCCGTCGAAATATGAGCGATCTTCGGCTCGACGCCGAGCGCTTTTCCGATACTCATGTATATTTGATTCCACGTAAGCGACTCATCGGAGGTGATATGTACCGCCTCGCCGATCGCGTGGATATTTCCCATCAGTCCGATAAAACCTTTCGCGAAATCGACGCTGTGCGTCACCGTCCATAAAGAACTTCCGTCTCCGTGGAGGATCACGGCCTTGCCGTTCCTCATCCGCTCGATCTCGGTCCAGGGGCCCTTCGGGCTGTGAAACGAAAGAGGGATCGATCCGTCCGCATAGGTGTGGCTCGGCCGGATGATGGTGATCGGGAACCCGGTCTGACGATACTGCCCGACGAGGTAATCCTCGCAGGCGATTTTGGCTTGAGAATATTTCCAGTATGGATTTGCGATCGGCGTGCTTTCGGCAATGGCGTAGTGAGAAAGCGGTTTCTGATAGATCGACGCGGAACTGATGAAGATATACTGGCCGCATCGCCCCTCGAAAAGCCGGACGTCCCGATGTACTTGCTCGGGAACGAACGCGATAAAGTCCGCGACAACATCGAAGCTCTCGTCTTCGATCAAGGTGCGCAGTTCGTCTTCGTTATTGATGTCGCAGGTGATCTGGCGGATGTTCTCGGGAACATCGTCGACCCGATTTCCCCGGTTGACTAAGGTGAGTTCCCAATCCGTCCGGGCTAAAGCGCGAGTGATGGACATGCTGATGGTTCCGGTCCCGCCGATGAATAGAGCTTTCATAAACGCACCTTGAGAAATGCTCCGGGCATTCCCGATCCTTTCACGTCAAAAATCCCCCACGGACTCATTATATCATGACGCAAATCAGAGGAGATCACCGGTTTCGGATTGCGGCGGCGAGAACGCTTGATTTATTGTCCGGTCGGACGTACAATTTGCTTAGGGTGTCTGTCCCCCCCCTTTTTTGGGACAGGCATTTGTACGGGGGTACGCATGACGAAGGCGATGTATTTTTTAATAAATACATCGCCTTCGTTTTTAATCGCTTAGTGTCGGTGTCCGGTCGGCAGGAATCAAAGCATGAAGTTCAGGAATCCCAAAACTCCGTAGGTGATCGCGGTCACGATCACTCCCGCGATCATGACCCCGAGAGCAATGGCGAGCATCGCGTCCCGGAAACGAATTTCAAAAAGAGCCGCGATGCCGGCACCCGTCCACGCTCCCGTGACCGGAAGCGGAATGGCGACAAAGAGGACCAGACTCCAGAACGTAACGCCCTTCATTTTCTCGGCTTTTCGGACAAAACGCGCCTCGAAGCGCTCGACGAGCTTTCTCGGCTTTTCGAATTTTCTGAGCCAGTCAAAGACTTTCTTGACGAAAAGAAGAATGATCGGCACCGGCACCATATTGCCGGCGATCGCCAGGAGATAATTCTGCCAGAACGGAAGCCCCAGGGGTGCCCCGACAAAAGGGATCGCGCCTCTGAGCTCGACGATCGGGATCATTGAAACGATAAACACGGCAATCGGGCCGTACGGCTTAAAAAACTCGATGATCGCGTCCTTCATGGATGCCTCCAAGACAAAAACTAGACCTAGGATACCACATTTTCCGATTTTCCGGAAAGAAAAGCGCGCAGGTTCGACACTGCGGTCCGGATCAGTCGCTCACGTGTCTCCTTCGGCGCCCAGGCGATATGGGGAGTGATGATGCAGTTC
>JAFGGR010000013.1 GCA_016930475.1 Clostridiales bacterium
GGGCAGGGCATGCCGGAACCAGGCGGCGCTCAAGAATCGCCAGCCCCTGTCGCGTCTGTTTGCCGTCTCGCCGACCGGGCTGCCGGATGAGTATCTGGATATCATCCGCGACGAGCTCAACGTTCGATCCGTTGTTTTCTTGAAGGATGCCGCGGAACTCCTGGATTACTCGATTAAGCCTCAATTGCGTACGCTCGGGAAGCGGATGGGCGCCAAAATGAACGCGGCGAGGGAAGTCATCTGTGCGCTACCCGGAAAGGCGACAGTGGCGGAACTGGAATGCAATGGCTGCGTGAGCGTCACGGTGGACGGAGAGGTTTTCGAGCTGGGGAAAGAAGATCTGCTGATCGAAACGGTCCAGCCGGAGGGCTTGTCGACCCAATCGGAACGCGACTATACGGTTTCCCTGGATACGACCCTGACCGAGGAATTGATCGAGGAGGGATTTGTCCGGGAGATCGTTTCCAAAGTACAGACGCACCGGAAGGAATCCGGATACGATGTGACCGACCGGATCATCCTGCACTACAGCGGGAATGAGGAGATCGCCCGGATCATTGAGAAGAACAAGGATTTTATCGCTTCAGAGGTCCTGGCGACAGAAGTATCGGAGGGAGTCGAAGGCGACAGCAAGGAATGGGACATCAACGGACTTATGTGCACCCTTTCGACCGTACGAAAGGTGGGGAACAATAAATGATCAGCATGCTCTTCCAAAGCAATATATCCATTGAAGAGAAGCTCATGCTCGGGGCGATGATCGTCGTCGTCCTCATCTACTCGTTGTCCATTCATGAGCTTATGCATGGCTATTCGGCATACCTGCTCGGAGACGATACCGCAAAACTCAAGGGACGACTCACAATGAATCCTTTGGCACATCTGGATCCGATCGGTTCGCTGATGTTCTTGTTTATCGGATTCGGTTGGGCAAAGCCGATCCCCGTGGATTACGGGAAATTGACCCGATTGAAGAGCCGCGACGCGATGGTCCGTATCGTCAGCGTCGCCGGCGTAACGGCGAACTTCCTCTCCGCTTGGGTCGCTTATTTTCTGCTGTCGATGGTAAATCTGATCGCTTCGAATACTTCGTGGGTTCGAGGCGGATCGGAAGGAGCGGTTTTCGTCTATTCGATCATCATCCAGTTCATCTGGCTTTTTTTCCATTTCAACCTCTTGCTGATGGCGTTCAATCTGCTGCCGTTTCCGCCGTTGGACGGATATCACATTTTGGAAACGATCATTCCGTATCGTTACCGAATTCGCTTTTACAAATACGAGCCCTATTTTCGCTACGGATTGATGGCGCTGGTGTTGCTCGGTATGTTTACCGGTTTCAGTCCGCTTTTCTGGCTCGTTGAAAAGATCCAACTTCCATTCCGCTACATCATCCAAACCCCATTGGACTGGTTGTCCCCGCTGAATAAACTAATAACTTTATCCTAAATACTCGAATAAATATTCCGGCGAAAAGCCGTATTTCGGAGGTATACATGAGTAAGAAAGTCGTTCTATCCGGCTCGCGCCCTACGGGAAATATTCATCTCGGTAACTATTTCGGAGCCTTGGAAAACTGGGTGCGTCTGCAGGACGATTATGACTGCCACTTCTTTATCGCGGACTGGCACGCGTTGACGACCGGCTACGACGATACCAAGTCTTTGTACAAGAACACGGTGAGTTTGATGGCGGACTTTTTGGCGAGCGGCCTTGACCCCGCAAAGTCGACGCTTTTCCTGCAGTCGCTGGTCCCCAGTCATGCCGAACTGTATTTGTTATTGAGCATGATCACCCCGCTTTCCTGGCTTGAGCGATGCCCGACTTATAAGGACATGATGGCCAATATGGGCGAAAAGGACATCGCGACCCACGGTTTTTTGGGCTATCCGGTGCTTCAGGCCGCAGACATCCTGATGTATAAAGCAGATTTTGTACCGGTCGGCGAGGATCAGGTCCCACACTTGGAAATGTCCCGTGAGATCGCTCGCCGGTTCAATTTTCTCTATGAAAAGGACGTATTCCCCGAGCCCCAGCCTTTGCTTACGAAGTCCAAGGTGTTGCCCGGAACCGACGGTCGCAAGATGAGTAAGAGTTACGGCAATACCATCGCTCTGGCGGATACGCCGGAAGAGGTCAGCAAAAAGGTCATGAGCATGATCACGGACCCTGCGCGTATCCGAAAGGACGACCCGGGCCACCCGGAGGTATGCACGGTATTTGCCTTCCACAAGATCTTCAGCGAGGACGAGGTCGGAGATATCGAGGAGCAGTGCAGAAAGGGCGAGATCGGTTGTGTTGCCTGTAAGAGAAAACTGCAGGAGAAAATGGCTCGGTTCCACACCCCGATTTTCGAGAAACGACAGAAGCTTCTGGAGAATGAGTCCGAGCTTCTCGATATCATTCGGGACGGCTCCGAGCGGGCGAAGGTGAAAGCCGACCAAACCATGGCAGAGGTTCGCAAGGCGGTTCGTATCGGCATTTGACCTGTCCGGCAAAGGCTTTGAGAAAGGAGTTTTGACTATGCCCTCCCATCGGGTCCCCGATTTGAAGATCGACCGGTTCGAAGGACCGTTGGATCTCCTTTTCCATCTGATCGAAAAAAACGACATCGATATCTATGATATCCCGATCGCGGAGATCACCGATCAATATATGTCTTTTCTTCACGGCATGAGCACTCCGGACATGGAGGTTGCCTCTGAGTTTCTGGTCATGGCGGCGACACTCATTCATATCAAATCCAAAATGATGCTGCCCGGTATTCGTACGGGCGTTTCGCCCGAGGAAGGCGAGGATCCCCGCGAGGAGTTGGTCATCCGACTTCTACAGTACCGCAGGTGTAAAATTCTCGCGCAGGACCTCCGCGGACGTTACGCCTATTATGCGGGAAGTTTGACCAAACTGCCGACATTGCCTAAAACACTCGAAATTACGGTCCAAAGCGTTCCGCAGGAATTCGAACCGGATTGTTTCAACCGGGCGATCATGGCAGTATGCGCAAGAAATGAGGTTCGATTTGCGGATCTATCCTCAAAAATCACTCATCTTCTAAAACGTGAAAAAGTCTCAATACGTGATAAAATGAAAGCCGTATGGCAAAAACTTACGGAGAAGGGAAGAATCTTCTTCCATGAGATTTTTCCTGTGGCGGAGACGGAGAAGGAAGAACGGGTCGCCGGATTCATGGCAGTACTGGAGCTCTTACGGAGCAACCGTATCTCAGCGGATCAGGAGAGGCCGTTTGACGTTATACTACTTTCAAAGAAGGAAGAGCGTACCCGCAAGGAAAGCCGTATGTATTTGAAGGAACCGCATCACGTCCGCAAGGAGAACCAAACATGACGGAAACCCCGACCGACGTTTTTACACTCTCCCGGGATGAACTGCCGGCCGCATTAGAGGCGGTGCTTTTCGCGTCGGGGGATCCGGTATCTTTGGACCGGATCTGTGAGATCACCGGCACGGATAAAGAAACAGCGCTCGAAGCCTTACGGAGACTTACGGATCGGTATAATGAAGACCCGCGTTCGGGAATATCCGTCCGTCGGCTCGAGAATGATTATGTCATGTGTACGAAGCCCGGGATGAAATCGATCCTTGAGCGTTTCTTCAGACCGAGGAGCCGTCCGCCGATGTCTCAGGCGACCTATGAGACGCTTGCGGTCATCGCATATAACCAGCCGGTGACACGGGCTCAGGTCGAATCGGTCCGCGGAGTGAGCAGTGACAGCATCATATCAAGGCTTCTGGAGCGCGGTTGGATCCAGGAATGCGGGACACTCGACGCACCCGGTCGCCCGGTTTTGTTTGAGACGACCCAACAATTCCTGATGGAGTTCGGTATCGAGTCCGTTGCTGAAATGCCGGCAATGGATCTGATGATGTACAGTACGATCCGGGACTTGGAAAAGTCCTTGGAAGAAGCGGCGGGCGCGAGGGACAACCGGCAGGTGTCCATTGAACATTTGCCGTCGGACCCTGATTATCCCGATATGGGACATCTGTAATTTAGGATATATGCGGCCATTACGGCCGGTGACATATAGAAGAAAGAGGTGGTTTAATGGGCTCTTTGGAGAAAATGGCTGCTTTTAAGGAAGAGTACGCCAAGAACGCGGCGGGATTGCGACGCGAGCGAATCGGCGACCGAAGACTGTCGGACCTTTTTGATCCGGAAAGTTTTGTATGTTTGGACAGCAAGGTGGTTTCCAGACCTTTTTCGGATGCGTTTGACCGTCCTGCGGTCGAGGGCGACGGCGTAACGGTCGGTTACGGAACGATCGATGGAAGGCTCGTATTCGCGGCGTCACAGGATCCGGAAGTTTACGGAGGATCTATGGGTCGGGCGCATTCGATGAAAATCGTAAAGGCGATCGAGATGGCCGTCGATTCGAATGCTCCGTTTATCGCATTGTTCAGCTCCGGCGGAGCGAGGGTGGAGGAGGGCATCATCGCCCTTGAAGGCCTCGGAGCCGTCTTGGCGGCACTATCGGACGCTAAGGGAGCAATTCCCCTGTTGACAGCGGTTTTGGGCCCTTGTCCGGGTGGGCTCGCGATTGCGGCGGCAAAATCCGACTTTATTTTTATGGTCAACAAAGTGTCGGGACTGTTTGTGAACAGCCCGTCTCTTTCAGTCATTTCGGACGCCCAGTCCGTATCCTCCGAAGATATCGGGACCGCGGACATGCACAAAAAGACCGGTCTGGCGTCCTTTATTACCGAGACGGAGGCGGAATGCTTTTCGAAAATCAGAGACCTTCTGGGTTACATCCCGGTGGTGGCTGACCGCGGTGCCTGCGCTTATCGTGCGGCCGTTTCGGGTGATGATCCGAACCGTATTTCGGAAACCCTGGACGGGATGGCGACGGAATCGGATATTCGTCCGGTTTCTGCGGCGAAGGTTTTCGCCGAGATTTCGGATAACAACAAGGTCCTACTCATCGGAAACGATTTCGGTTCGGATATGACCGTCGCTCTGGGTCGTATGGACGGCTTAGTGGTCGGGTTCATCGGAAATGAAGCTCCGAGAATGTCGCCTCAGGGAATACGCAAAGCGGCCAAATTCGTCCGCTTCTGCGATAATTTTATGATCCCCTTGGTTACGTTTACCAATTCAGAAGGCTTCGAGCTCGGTTATAAAACAGAGATTTCGGGAATCCTTGAAGACGCCTCGACTTTGGTCGAAGCGTTTGCCTCTGCCGATGTGCCGAGAGTCGCGATCCTTGCCGGCAAGGCGATCGGTACGGCATATCTTTGCATGAACAGCAAAATGATCGGTGCCGATACCGTTTTCGCTTGGCCGACCGCGGAAATCTCCATTCTTTCGGCCGATACGGCGGCTCACATTCTGTACCGCGAGAAAATTGCGGGCAGTGAGGACCCGATCAAGGCAAGAGAGCAGTTGGTAGAGGAATACAAGGATCAGATCGCGGATGCGCGGGTCGCCGCTTCCCTGGGTCAGGTGGATGAGTTGATTGCTCCGTCTGCGACGAGGCCGCGTGTGATCAGTGCATTGGATATTTTGCTCTGTGCCTACCCGCTTACGGAAGCTTAACGATAAATAACGGAGGATAACACAATGAAGAAGTACAGAATTACGGTAGACGGAAAATCCTATGAAGTCGATGTCGAGGAGATGGGTCAAGGGGTCGCTGTACCTCTGAGCACGGTTGCGGCACAACCGACGGCCGCTCCCGCACCGGTTGCACCCGCGGCACCTGCCGCACCCGCCGCGGAGCCGCCGAAGGCCGCCGTCGCGTCGGCCGCTTCCGTTCAGGGAGAGAAACTCCCGGCTCCGATGCCCGGAACGATCCTGTCGGTCTCGGTTTCGACCGGACAGTCGGTCAAAAAGGGAGAGGTGCTCTTGGTACTGGAAGCGATGAAGATGGAGAATGAAATTGTGGCGCATAAGGACGGCGTGATCAACGGCGTTTTTGTTCAGAA
>JAFGGR010000104.1 GCA_016930475.1 Clostridiales bacterium
ACGAGAGGGACTCGTTGATGCCGTAATCCGACCCGATGTTGTGGTCGTTGCGCTCATGGGTGAAGATGTAGTTCCCGCTCGGCTCGATCTCCGTGATTCTCGGATCCCAGGGCGATTCGCAATATCCGCCCATCACCGGGAGAAGACCGGCCGTGATCGCCCCGCCCCAACCGGTCGCAGTGAAATACGGCGCGTCAAAACCGATATCACGGGCAAGCCGCGTTAGCGTCCTCATGTGAAAGATACCCTCGTCGCCGGAAAGTCCGCCGCAGTGGCCATACTCGTTTTCGATCTGAACACCGATAATCGGACCTCCGTCCGAAGCCAATAAGCCCTTGACCTGCTCGAAAATCGCCCGGTAAAAGCGTTCGACTTGCAGGAAGTACTCCGGGTCGTTTGTTCTGGGCTCAAAACCCTTTTCGAAAAGCCAGTCGGGGAGCCCACCGTGGCGGACCTCCGCGTGCGACCATGGACCGATACGCAGGAAAAAGTTAAGCCCGCAGTCGCGGCAACACTCGATGAAGCGCCGAAGGCCTTTTTGACCGGAGAAGTCGTACTCGCCTTCCGCCTCTTCATGATGGATCCAGATCACGTACGACGAGGCGATGTCGACCCCGCCGGCCTTCATTTTGCGAAGGCGGACCTCCCACTCGGTTTCCGGGACACGTGAATAGTGGATCTCGCCCATGACCGGAAACCAAGGCTTTCCGTTACGGGTGAGGCCGCGCTCGTTATAGTCGAATTTTTCCATTTTATTCCTTTACTCCGGCTCCCGCCAGGGACGACACCAGCACCTTTTGAGTGATCACAAAGAATGCGACAAACGGGATCGCGACGATCAGTGCGCCCGCGCAGAACAGGGTGAACTCATTTTTTCTGTCGGTAACAAAGCTGAAAAGTCCTACCGCAAGGGTCTGATTCTCATTGGAGCGAAGGATCAGCTTTGCGAATATGAATTCCATCCACGGGCCGGTGAAGCTGACGATCGCCAGGAACGTGATGATCGGTTTCGCCTGCGGCAGGATGATGCTGAAAAATGTTCGCGCACTGCTCGCGCCGTCGAGCCGGGCGGCCTCGTCATAGGCTCTCGGAATGGAGTCCATGTAGCTCTTAACGAGCCATGTGTTGTACGGAATGTTTCCTGCCAGATAAATAAGAACCATACCCCACAGGGAATCCAACCCGTTGATGCGAAGCAGAATAACGTAAATTGCGATCATTCCGATGAAGGAAGGAAAGATCTGCAGGATGAGTAGTGCCAGCATAATCGACTTCTTAAATACGAATCGGAATCGCGAAAACACATATGCGGCCAAAGAACATACCAGGACCGTCGACAAGGAGGTTCCCGCGGAGATGATCAACGTGTTTTTGAACCACAGGAGATAGTTGGTTTCGGAAAAGAGCCGTACAAAGTGCTTCGTTGTAAATCCTCCGCCGAAGGGGATGATGCTCGTCGCCGAAATCGACCTTCCGGGCGAAAAGGCGGCGCTCACGGCGTAGATCAACGGGTACAGGACAACAAGGCTGATCAGGGTAAGGAAAATCACGATAAACGTCTTATAGACGCGAGTCCGGAATCTCTGAAGTGTATTGTAGTAAGTAAGAGTCTTTGTCGGTTCGGGAGCATATCCATAATCACCCGAGGCTGCCGATTCGAACGATGCGGCCTTTCTCTTGGCGGCTCTCGCTCTTTCTTCGGCCATTTTTGTAGCCCGTTCGACACGATCCGCCCGCTCTTCGGCAAGCTTTATCTTTTCCGCGTCTGAAATTTTGGTCTCCGGGATCTTATCCGGTACTCCCGGCGTTTTCTCCGAGTTTGTCATCACAATTCTCCTTCCTTGAAAGATTTGGTCCGTCTGAAGTTGAAGATCGCAAACGGTGCCAACACGACAAATATACAGACCGCCAGCACAGCCGCATAATTGTATTTCTGCAAATTGAGTGTCAAATTATAGATCCAGGTCACGACGATGTCCGTTCCCTTCGCGCTGGTCGTAGTGGAATCCGCGACGACAGGATTACCGCCGGTCAGGAAGAAGATTGCGCCGAAGTTGTTGATATTATGCGTAAACGACATGATGATCAAAGGCATCGTTTGATAGATGACCGACGGCAACGTGATCGACTTGAATACTTGCAAACGGCTTGCGCCGTCGATTCGGGCCGCTTCGAATGTTTCCTTGGAAATCGCGGTCATCGAGCCCATCGTAAGGAGCATAAAGTAAGGAAAACCGGCCCAGAGATTGATGAGCACGACGGTGAATTTGGCCAAAGTCGGATCGCTGAGCCATGGGATAGTGGTTTCCTGTGTCATCAAGCCCAATTCGATCAACGTTCGGTTGATCGTACCGAAGCTCCCGTTTAAAAGGTTTTGCCACACCAACATCGAAACGACCGCCGGCACCGCGTAGGGTAGGATAAAAAGGGTACGGAAGATCGGTGAGATTTTGAGTTTGGTTTCGTGCATGATGACGGCCATGAGCATACCGCCTGCATAACAAGTCACGGTCGCGGCAGTCGCCCAAATGAGGGTCCATGCGGCGACACGCCCCAGCGCTCCGGTCCAGGTTATATCGCCTCCGAACATCGTCTTAAAATTGTCCAGACCGACCCAGTCCACGGTGTTATTGGGCGGTATGTGATCCGGAGACGAGTAGTTCGTAAACGCGACGGACGCCGAGAAAACAAGAGGAACCACAACAAAAAACAATATCAGAACTACAAGCGGCGACAGCGCCGCGACGGGAAAGGCTTTCGTGCTCATCTCGGAGATGATTTTCTTATAAGAAGGGAGTTGTCCGAGGGCACAGAATTCCTTATACGTCGAAAGAGCGCCTCGCACGGAAATCGCGTACAGAGAGACAAAAATAAACAAGACGGCCAGCACAATGATCCCGTCGATCAGCATGAACATGGAATGATCTTTTTCGAAAACCGTCAAACCTGGCTTCGGTTCACCCAATGTGATCATTCCGCCGATGATGCGAACAATAAAAGGAGACGTCACCAAAACCACAATTTCGATAAAAGCGAAAATGGCTCCCTTGATGTATTGTTTCAGAAATACCAAATGCGCCAAACCCATGAAGAGCAATGACGCGAGAAATATCTTTTTTCGAGAGGAACCGTTCCGATCGAGTGTAAACATTTCTGGGTATCCCTCCCCTCCTCAAATGAGAAGATTTAAGCAAACGTACAGATAATCCGAAGTGTCGGGGGATGCATGAGCTCAAGGCCCATGCATCCCACCGCACGTAGGAGGAGATTGGATCTGATCAGGCGACAAACGATACGATGGCACTATCCAAAGCTTTCAGCTCTGTTTCGACATCGGCACCATCCCAAATGTTGCTGCTCGCGCTTCCTGCGGCATCCCAGAATGCACTCATCTGAGGCACGGAGGGCATCGGGAAAGCATAGTTCAACTGATCGATGAATCCCTTGGCATACTCGCTCTCGACCTTGACATCAATGGCCGGAAGCGCACCGGTGATCTCGTTTCTCAGGAGTTGCATCTCTTCCGAAATCAGGAATTCCGCAAACATATTCGCTTCCTTGGAATGCTTGGTGTAAGCGGAAACAAACATACCGCGCGTGCCCGAGAAGGATGCGGCCGGTGTCGACTCACCGCTCAACGCGGGCAGAGTCGTGATGCCGTAATTCAGTCCGGCATCCTTGAAGTTGCTGACGTTCCACGGTCCCGAAATATGCATTGCAGCTGTTCCGGCCGCGAACGCTCCGTCTGCGGTATCCGTTCCCAGATCGGCCGCGGGCAGATTGATAACTTCCTTCATCTTCGCGAATTCCTTCATTCCTTCGATCGCGTTGGGCGTTGCCAGGAAGGAGGATGATACGTCCGCTCCGCTCGTCCCGAACAGGCGGTTTCCGCCCTTGGTCGTGAAGAGGATCGTGTAATACATCGAAGTAACGTCCATGACGAAGCCGTATTTTCCGGGATTCGCGGCGTTAAAGGTCTTACACCATTCATACAGGTCCGCCCAGGTCTTCGGTACCTGATCCTCGGAGATCAGATCTTTGTTGTAATACAAAGCATAGGTCTCGGCCGATGTCGGGTAGCCGTACATCTTTCCACCATAGGTCAAAGCCGCGGAGCAGGCCGGAAGCACTGCTGCCTTTACCTTATCGGCATTCGCGGTCTCCAGGATATGTCCGCCGGATACGAGTTCGCCGAGCTTATCGTGCGGGGCGGCAAACAAGTCAGGTCCGACCCCACCGGGGCCGTCCAGCGCGATCTGGGAGGAAGAATCACCCAGTTCTACGTTCACGAACTTGATCGTAATATTCGGATTTTTCGCCGTGAAGGCCGCTCCGGCCTGCTCGATCCATTTATCCGGTCCGTCCACGGACTCCCATACGACCAGCTCGACTTTCTCGGGCTCTTTCTCACAGGCCGCTCCGAAAACTGTCGCGAGCAGCACCATGACCAAAAATAAGGCAAATACTCTCTTTTTCATAATGTGCACCTTTCTTTCTTTTATCGAAACCGTTCCCAATTGCGTCTTAACGTCAGCGTTTCGGGCAGTTCCGATGGGTTCCGATTACTGAGTCGATCTTTTGAGCGCGATCTGATAGTTTAAGATCGTTCTCTTCTTAATTTCCTTACCGGAAATCATGTCGATCAAGCTTTGTCCCGCTACCACCCCCAATTCTTTTACATCGATTTCCAGTGCCGTAATCGGCGGGTTGTTATATTTCAGATGCGCGCTGTCATAAAACGACGCGACCCGAATGCCGTCCGGAATGGAAAGTCCCATATTGTTTAATTTAGACAATACTTGACTGCATATAATGTCGTCACCGCATAATATACAGTCGGCTCCTTCTCTGATCGCTGCTTCCACACTCTTATCCATGGCCGTCTTCGTTCCTATATTCTGGAAAATGATCCTTCTGTCCAGGCCTTCCGCGCTTCCCTCCGTCGCCATTGCATATCCGCGATAGCGGCTGACGTTGACCGCATGCTCGTCGCTTCCGATAATGAGCGCCGTCTTCCGGTTGCCCATCGAAATGAGAAGTGAGGTCAGCTTTTCGCATGCGGTCTCGTGGTCCGTGTCGATCTGAACCAATGCATCGTCGCTGCTGGAGCCAACGACGAGAAAAGGAATTCCGGTCTTCTTCAGATAGGTCGCCGCGAGGTCGTGAACGAGAAGGCGCGTGAGAATGATCCCGTCGACCTTTTTGTTATGTACCAGACGCTTCAAGGCCGAGATATCCTTCTCCACGACGACCGTAACAACGACATCGTAATCGTTCGCCGCCGCGGCTTCGCAGGCGCCCAGCAGAAACACCTGGAAGAACGGCTTCTCCGCCAAATCCGAATCGGCCGGAAGGATCACGCCGAGATTATAGGTCTTGGACTGAGCCAAACTTCTCGCGATCAGGTTCGGCGCATAATCCATGTCCTTAACGTACTGATGAACGCGCGCACTGGTCTCCGCGCCGATTCGACCTTTTCCGGAAAGCGCTCTGGATACCGTGGATTTGGATAAACCCAATTCACGGGCGATGTCGTCCAACGATATCTTCTTTTTTGTCGGGATGTTTTCCTTCATCTGTTCGCCTCTTGTCCTCTTAATCAATTCGATAGATGTAAAAATCGTCGATCGTTCCCCATGAACCGGGAGTGCCGTTGACCTCAAAGCCGATCGTTAACGCTCCGTCCGTCACTTCAATAGCCGAGATGACCGGAACCTGCCATTCCTGCCAGCCCTTGAGTTCGACCGGTACTTCTTTCTCATTTCCACCGGCCTGCGTGAAAAGCCTTATACGGTCGTCCGTCTTTGCGTTACTTCCCTGGATCGCCGCAGTCACCGCATATATGCCCGCCGGTAAACCGGTAAATTCCTGAGTCATCGTAAAGCTCACCTCGCCCACCGCCCAATAGTGCAGGGACCAGTCTCCGGAATAGGCATCTGCCGTCTTCATTTGCCGGTCGGTGCACTCCGCCCCGTCTTCCGGGTAAGTGATCTTCCAAGGCAACATATCCTCTTCTTCAAAACTATGATTCAAGACAAAGTTTTTAGGGTTCAGTCTGACCTCGCAAGTGATGGGCTCCGACCAATCAGGCGTCTGCCCATTTACGAAATGCGCGCCTGCGGCACTGTTATCCTCGGCCGCGGAAAGCGCGTCGATTTCCGCCTTCTCTTCTTCATTCCAAACGACCGGCTTTCCCTCGCGGGTGCCGTCGTTAAAAGTGACTTCGACCGTTTCCGGCCAAGGGATCTCCTCCCCGATCGTGACCGCCAGTGATGTGTCCTTTACGGCGTCGATCACGCGCGAGACAGTATTTCCCTGACTTGCGTATCCGAAGACATAAAGAGAATCCAACGGTTTCCCATCTGCGTCGAAAAGCGCCTGATTATCAACGGCAGATCCTCCGTACCATACCCCCGCGTCCTCGGGATCGTACTCTCCGGCATAACTCGTCGCCCAGCCGGATCCGTACTTCTCCCAAATCACTTTATTGTTATCGATCGCAGAAGGCGGTCCGACCGCGATCCATGCCGGTTCCCAATAGCAGACTCCGATCCCGGCCTTCCCGATCCCGGAAACCGCGGCCATGACATCACGAAGGAAATTGGCTTGTCCCTGCACGGAAGCGGGATAAAGGCCCAGATCAGACGGATCGGAAATTGTATTGCCATGTCCGTCCGAATCTTTGAGCGTATAAGTATAAGCGGTCTCAATGATCATGACCTTCTTCTTGTAGGTATCCGCGATATTTTTAAGCAGCGCCGTCACATTTTCGAGTGTCCCGTGCCAGTACGGATAATAGGAGGAAGCAAAAACGTCATAATCGACCTCATATCGATCAAGATTAAATGAATACGCGGAGTATCGGTTCTCGGTCTCGGGATTTGAAAAGTGTATGGCGATCAGGATCTTCTGCTTCCCGGACTTGGCGATTTCACGAACAGCTTTGCTCCCGGAGGACAGCAACTTAGCCATGTCCGGCCACGTCGTAACACCCGCGATCCCGTTATTGATCTCGTTTCCGATCTGCACCATTCCGATATCCGCGCCGTTTTCGATCAACTGCGCAAGGCTGTTTTTCGTAAAGTCATAAAGTGCGGATTCCTTTTGCGAGACGTCCATTCCGCTCCATGCTTTCGGTGTCATTTGTTTTCCGGGATCCGCCCAGAAGTCGGAATAGTGAAAATCAACAAGAAGTTTCATCCCCTGTTCCGCAGCTCTTTTTCCGATCTCGACAGCCTTCGCAAGGTCATTAGTACCGCCGCCGTATCCGTTTCCTTGGCTGTCATTCGGATCGTTCCAAATACGCACGCGTATGTAGTTAACACCCGCGCTCTTCAATGTGACGAATATGTCTTGCGGATTTCCTTCGCGGTCCTTATAGATTACGCCGCTTTGCTCCAGAGCGATAACGCTGGAGATATCTACGCCGCGGATGAAGTCTTTGGACATGGAGGGAATTTTTGTTACGGAAATGTCGATCGGAGGCAACGTCAGCTTCCCGGCACCGCACGCGGAACAACCGATCGCCGAAAGCAACACTGCGAGAACGAGTAGGATGGAAAAGATTCTGCCTCTCATATGTCATTCCTTACCGCATAAGTGAACGAAGGGAAAATCCGGTTATCGAATGGATCGGCATATCATTGAATCTGGTTTACAAAATCAGTTGTTTGACTGTCAAAGAATTATGACTAGTGCGCAACCGTTTGCGCCTAAACTCATAGTACACCGATTCATTTTTTCTGTCAACAAGCACAAATCAGTCCCGCGCAACGTCGCCCGATTCGTTTATTTCATCAAATATTCACGGTTCGTTGCGCTTGTTGCGCATTAATAATTGGAAGCGCGCGTCCGATCGAGGCGCTTCTTCCGGAGATTTTCTGATCTTTACGGGAATTATTATGTCTGTTTGGGAGTGCAGATATACCATGCGGCTTTTCGGTCGACATCGATCACCCGGACCTCGGAAAAGCACTCCTCCATATCGGAAACACACTGTCGCATCTCTTTTTCGGCGACTCTGATGAATCGAAAATAGTCTCCCCGCTCAAGCCACTCGATCAATGACGTCATCGGCGACCGCTTCGCGTTATAATCGTGAATGATGACCGCTTTTTTAGAAATGCGGCTCATCTCGGCGTACATCCTTTTTCGCTCATCAGTGCGCAATCCGTGCGCAACATAAGACGCAACGGACGCTTCAAATGATTGATCCGCAAATGGAAGCGCCTCCAAAACATCGGCACGGATGAAATCGATCCCTTTGTTTTCCGGATTATTCCGGGCGATTTTCAGCATTTTTTCCGCAGGATCAATGCCCGTGACCGCAAGGCCTTTTTCGAAAAGCACCGAGCAAAGAGCTCCGGTACCGCAACCGACGTCCAGGATCGTATCGAACGAGCTGATATCGAGATCCTTCTTTGCTCTTTCGAGGACGCGGTGAAAAGACCTTTTCTGGCTCTTGTAAAAAAGCGCGTAGACCGGCGCGATCGTGTTAAACAAGAAGTTACTGTTCTTTTTGCCCATGCTCTTCCTTCCCGAATATAGCGGTAGACTCTCGAAGATCGCTAATGCCACCTCACATATCCATCATACCAAAGCACAAGGTTGTCAGGTAAAACAATTCTTGAACCAACCATATTCACGAACGAATCTCGTTTCCCTTCCGAAAAGGTCGAATATGGTATAGTATTCAAGCCACATCGAATGTTATAAAGAGAGTAACGTTCGGCCGATCCACTACCGTTCGCCTTCCGCTTCTGCGATTTTTCGCTAAGAAATTTACCCACAATAGATTTGCGAGGAAACTTATGATCAACTCAACCGAATCTCAAGAGAAAGCGTATCTGAAAGAGATCCTTCAGAAACTGCAAACCGCCCACACGAACCTGGAGCGGCAAATTGATAAATATGACGACGAGATCCAGGAGGGAAAGGACTACATCTGGGGAAGCAAATCCGACTTGGACGGGGCCGAAAAGGCGTTCAACCGAATGGTCATTCACCAGAACGTCGCTTCCGGGGAGCAAACGTTGGCCGAAATGCGACGGGTCGACCGCCTGATCGAGTCGCCGTACTTCGGCAGGGTCGATTTTCTTCCGGACGATATAAAAGATACACAGGATTGCTACATCGGCCTTTACTCCTTCTCCGAGAATGTCGGCGACGATATCCTCATTTATGACTGGCGTGCGCCAATCTCTTCGCTCTTCTATGATTTTGAGAAGGGCCCTGCGGTCTATACCGCACCGGTAGGCGTCATCACCGGCGATATTTCGCTCAAACGCCAATACAAGATCCGCCGTGGTGTTATGGAATATATGCTCGAGAGCGACATCAACATCGACGACGACGTTCTGCAAAAGGAGCTCAGCCAAACAACCAATGAGAAAATGAAGAATATCGTGGTGACGATCCAGCGCGAGCAGAACGCGATCATCCGGAATTCGACCGCCGACACGCTGATCGTTCAGGGCGTCGCCGGTTCCGGTAAAACCTCCATCGCCCTGCACCGCGTCGCTTTTCTGCTTTATCGTAATTCCGAAACGCTTCACTCCGATAATATGATGATCATCTCCCCCAACAAAGTATTTGCCGACTATATTTCCAATGTCTTGCCGGAGCTCGGCGAAGACAATATCCAGGAAATCGATATGACGGAAATCGCCGGGGATCTGCTCGAGGATGATATTCGTTTTGAGTCATTCAACGATCAGGTTGATTTCCTGCTCCATGACGCCGGCGAAAAGGACCTGGAGCGTATCCGCTACAAGGCGACGACCGAATTCGTCGAAGAGCTTCACGGTTACCTTCACGATATTATCCGGAATGGGTTCCTCGCCGTCGACCTGGATATTGAAAAGATTCATATCCCGGCCGAAGACATACAGGAAATCTTTCATAAACTTCGCCACCTGCGCCTTAAAGAACGGCTCGAGATGACCGCCAACCATCTGGTCACTCGATTCAACACGATAAATGACACACGTCTGGATTCGACCCTCACCCGAAAAATCAAGAACGAAGTAATACGGATGTTCCCGTATAAGGATGCATTCGCTTTGTATGATAGCTTTTATTTTCGATCCGGGAAGGAAAACCTTTTCAAGCACACAAAGGGCAAGCCGCTCTCCTACGAGGACGTCTTCCCGCTGATCTACACCAAGTTACATTTTGAAAAAAGTACGGCTTACAATCGAATCGAACACCTCTTGATCGACGAGATGCAAGACTACACTCCGATCCAATATGCGGTGATCCGTAAGCTCTTCCCCTGTAAGAAAACGATACTCGGGGACAGTAACCAATCCGTAAACCCCTATACTTCGACAACACCGGAACGTATCTCATCCTTTTTTCCGGGATCGGAGTCGGTCAAATTGCTTCGCAGTTATCGCTCGACCATCGAGATTACCGATCTGGCCCAACGAATTTCCAAAAACGAGGAGCTGATCCCTGTCGAAAGGCATGGACAGGAGCCCGAAATTCACGTCCTGGACTCGGAAAAGGCAGAGCAGATCCGGATTCTTAATCTGATTCAAGAACACCGTCGATCCGATTACCAATCACTGGGTATCATTTGTAAAACCGCACGGCAAGCCGAAAAACTCCACTTCGCGCTTCGTGATCAGGTCGAAGATCTCAACTATTTAGATTTCAACAGCAAGGAATATCGTGAAGGGATCATCATCACATCCGCTCATATGGCCAAGGGACTCGAGTTTGATCAGGTCATCGTGCCGCACGCAAACCGCCACACCTATCATACGCCGCTCGATCGGAACCTCCTTTACATCGCGTGTACCCGTGCGATGCACAGGCTTGATCTGACTTGCCATGGAGAGGTTACTGAGTTTCTGAGCGAGTGATGTCGCGACATGGGCCAATTCAGGATCAGTCGGGACCGGATTTTCATTTTCTTTATGGAACTTTTGCTAATGTAAACAGGCAAAAAACGTCATGATCCAGCGCCTGCCGCCGAAGCGGCCGCCGTGGAAGACGTGACCGCAGTCGTCGTCATCATGATAATGAGCGCAATAAATTGATTGATGACCATTGCGGCAACGCCGTTGGAGACCGCGGAAATCACAGCATTCCCGCCTTCAACCGTTGTATGTGACATTGCGACGAAGGCAGACGCGAACAATATCACCTCCAGCTTGTTCACCGACCATGCTCCAAAGCCCTTTTGCTTCCGCATGTATTTGAACGCTTCGATGACTTCATCGGCTAGCGTGTCGGCATCAGCGCCCAGCAGTGCTAAAAGACCCAGCAAAGGGTAGGCATAATCCCGGTCGAGTCGTAATTTTCGTTGACGGAAGGCATCGCGCAACGACAGGACGCGCTCCGTGTTACCCTCGTTTCCATTTCCCATCAACAACACCTGCGCAATCGCCTGTGATCCGTGCGAGTAGCGTACCTTCGGCTTGATTGCCTTGTGCATTTCCTCCAACCGCAGGAGTCCCGATTGAACATCGATTCCGGATATAGCAAGCAGTGCAACGGTAATATAATCGCGCGATCCCGTAATGAGAAAGTGTCGCGATCGCATCCCTTTATAGAACGCCCTCGCACGCGTAACAATCGCGGCAATATCTTCTTCGCCGGATTCGATCGCAATTTGACAGGCAGCGATAACCAGAAATGGCGAAGCCCAAAATTTTTCTGACTTCATCATTTCATACACCTTGAGTGCTTTCTCAAGTATATTTTTTTGATCCTTTTCCAAAGAAAGCATCGCCGAGACGGCAAGGATCATATATCCTCGAAAATAAGAAAACGGCGACGTATATTTCTTCACCATGCGCATGCTTTCCCTAATTGCCGCATCATTCATCGTCCGGTCATTCACCGCATAAATCATCGCTATAAGGCGCTTTAGAATTGTGGGTTGCCAGAAGAATTTCCCCTTAATATAGCGATAATTCCCGATGAATAAGTCGATTCTCCTTGCGGTGCTATCTCTCATCTTCATTTCCTCCAAGCTCATTCGGACGTCTTAATAACATCAGGAAAACCCCGCCGAAATCGTTTCCATCATACCGCAATTCGCAATGTAGGTAAATCATCGCCTCATCTCTGTGCAAATCCCACAATAACGGATAAAATGGAGACAGAATCAAATCGGACTCTCGTAACTCATCCCCCCAGGAGACGGAGACGATGACCATCGAAGTATTTCTATGCCCTCAATACAGCGGCAATCTTGAAGAGGTCCATAAGTCAGGCTATTATACCTGCCCCTATTGCCGTACTCGAATGCGAATCAACGTCTATGAGCCCGACCCGAACACTCAGCCGGACAGTCGGAGAACGATCTTTGACCGGGATACGAGTGCCGATCTCTGCTATATCAAACTTCCGCGCGGGTGACTCGCGGAAGGATCGATGGGCTGGGTCGAGATGAAGAAGGAGTACTAGCTTCTTACCGGAAAGCGAGGACAAGATGGCCAGATTTTCGAGAAAACAAATACTCATCATTTCGGCAATTGCCGTTTCCGTCGCGCTGATCATTCTTCTCATCATGTTTCTTACCACACGATGCGTTCCTAAATTGATTACAGAGATGACTTCGACCGCATCGGCGGTCATCGTCGATCCGTCGGATATTCCCGGTACGGAGCCGGACGCATTGGTTTTCGAAGATTCAGATGTTGATCAAAAACAAAATCTGAATCAACTCACCGACCCGGCGGTTCTCGGAGATCCTTCTTGTCCATCTCCGATAACCATTCTCATCTCCGATAAACCGGGGCGACCGGGCTTTCCTATTGATATTATCACGCCCGAAGTTACCACGATCCCGCCCGAGGTTGAGCCGATTCCTGAAACTTCTGCTCCGATTCCCGAGCCCTCGGTCATCCAACCGGTCACACCGGCATTCACCATTCCTTTGGCGACACCTACTCCCTCGATCATCCTTCCGATTTTACCTCCGACTCCGTCCTTCATTATTCCGATTGCGACACCGACACCGCTTCCCGTCACCTGGATCACATTTACAAACCCGGTATCCGGCAACCGACTAACCGCGGGCACTTCCTTTACGCTCGAATGGTCTGTGGACGATATCGGTCGCACTCCGAAATTCGATGTTCAACTCAGTGAAGACGGCGGTTCTACCTACAATCTTCTTGCGGAGGACTTAACAGAAACCACTTATACGTTCACTCTTCCCTCAACCCCGGCTGAGCAGTGTATTTTCCGAATTGATATATATGTCTCCAGTAGTCACCTTGGATATGGTCTGTCTCCGGCGTTCAGTATCATCGCCCCGACACCCACGCCGACACCCACGCCGACACCTTCACCGACGCCCACACCGACACCTTCACCGACGCCCACACCGACTCCATCGCCTTCTCCTACACCTACTGCGATCCCGGCTCCGCCGCCGGTTTATATCCCGGCAGATAACGCCTTCATTTCCTCTGAAGGGAACGCGACGCGTTGGTTTTCGATCGAACATGATCTGAGCAATGTCGCTTCGACTATATGGCAGATTTCCACCCAGCCGTTTTCCTGTGATACCGATTCGCTTCCCGAAATAATCCCCGGACTGATTGCCACGGGGAAAATGGATGCCGGTACCACCGAATTTTCCGTCGATTTCGCATCGCTTCTCAGTCGCTATGAAATCGTAGACGGAATGAAACCTTCCGAAATTCTTCCGAACCAGGGATCGGAATTCGAGCCGGTTCCCGAAAAAGTGTTGTTGCCTCAAAGCCGGCGCGTTTTGTACCTACGCTTGATTGCCCTGGATGAGAACGAAAATCCGGTCGCTACACCGGGGAGCGGCATTCAGATTATATACGGAGAGCCGGAGCTGGATCTTGGCTTTCAGGAGATTGCCGGTATCCCGGTCGAAAAGTCCCTGATCATCGAGTGCCCCAAAGAGCCGGGCGCTGATTATGAGACCTTGACCGATAAAGGGTTCGCGGTGTGGGCTCCGAGTGCCGACTATTGGCCGCTCTCTTTGGACAATGTCCCGCCTGACTCGGTAGAAATCGACTTGCAGCTCTCGTCCGTTCCTTTCGAGTCAAAGAGCGCGAGTGATTTTTCCGAGCCCGACGGCCTTATTTACCACAGTAAGGCCACCGGACTTGTTTATACCACTGTCACGCGATACTACCATTGGAATTTTTCGGATTTTGCACCTTCGGCGGATAGTATCGGAGATTCGACTGTCCGCTATTATCTGCGGGCAGTCTGCTTGGTCCCCGACGGTCCGTCCGGATCATTGCGTCCGGTTATTTCCGAAACGATTCCGATTTACTACACCGGTGATATGATGGTATTCACAGTGATATCCTACGACCCGCCGGATCCCGAGCCGGAGGAGGTCGTTGTTGAATCCAACGCCCCGTATACTTATCTGCAACGTTATATCACGACTCAATGGCCGATCTATAAGAGCGATCAGTACTTTGAGGTGACCAGGCCCATTCAGGCCGAGGAAATGTGCTTTTCGATCACTAACAATAAGACGGGGGATTTTCTCCTTCCCTACAGTCTGCACAAGCAACTTTACCCTCAGACGACAAGGGAGTCTTATCAAGCCACCTTGGATGCGATGCTTCCGGTCGGAGCCTGGTTTCATCTGACACTCACCGAAAGCGCGTGGTCTCAGTTATGGGACGATTTCGTTGAGCTCGCCAAACAGACATACAGCGGAATCCAAAGTGCTTATAACGGAATCAAGAGCGAGGTTGCTGTCTTTATCGCCGATCGATTCACTTTCCTCGGAGAGGATGCGCGCAACCTCATCGAAAAGGCCGTGACGAAATTGATCGATGTCGGCCTGGCCTCCATCGGACTTCCGCCGAGCTTGCCTGATTTTGAAGCAATGGCCGGAGAGGGTCTCGATTATTGCCTTAAGGTAGCATTGGCCGAAACCAGCGCGGCTGCAGGGGTTCCAATCGACGAGATTCCGATTGAGGTACAGAACCAGGTGACCAATGAAGTGAAAAATCGCATCGAATCATTGGCTGAAATGAATCGCATCAACCCCTTGAATGTTGATTTTTTGAAGCCGGCATCCGAAGCGGCCTACCGTCCGGCCTATATTGATGTTCGTGTATATAATCAACACGGGGTCAGTAGCCCGACCGGAACGCTGACCGTGAGTTTCTATCCGGTTCGCGCTCCGCACTATAATTTTTACGATTATGTAACGTTACCGGTTCCCTCTCTGAAGCCCGGGGATGAGACGATCATTCGAGTGTATCTTAAACCGGACAATACCGACTCCGGCACGACATATAAGAGTTATTACTACGGTGAAGAAGGCGACTGTCTTCTCACTGTTCGCGTCACATTTGATGTCCCGGATATTCACGACGCCGCTATGGCCCAAGGAGTTAGCGGCAGTGACCCCAACCGTCCGGACGTTTTTGTATTTGATTACGACCCGGTATATGAGTTCCTCGCAAAAATGCCTCCGGGAGAAAACATCTACCCGGCCAATCAGTACTATCCGGAAGAAAACGAGTAAAGTGCTCAAACGGTGAAAGGATATAATCCCCTGTTAAAAACTGTCCTGTTTTATCGTTAAATAGTCTCGCATTAGTTTTTATTCCTACCTCACTTCCGAATGATAGGAATTTTTCTAAAATAATGCTAGTATAGTTACTGCTCAACTCATGCGGACGTGGTGGAATTGGCAGACACGCTGGATTTAGGTTCCAGTGCGAGAGCATGCAGGTTCAAGTCCTGTCGTCCGCACC
>JAFGGR010000105.1 GCA_016930475.1 Clostridiales bacterium
GAAATACTCTTTTTCGGGAGGTGATATCATGATCAATCGTCAGGAACTACTGGAACTGGTTGAGCGTAACGCTCGAATATCCGCTTCGGAATTAGCCGTAATGATCGGTGCTGATGAGAAGGCCGTTTCGGAGGAGTTGGCAAGTCTTCATGAGGATAATATCATTCTCGGATATGCCGCCATCATCAATTGGGACAAGACCGATCGGGAGTCAGTGACGGCATTGATCGAGATTCGCATCACCCCGCAAAGAAACAAGGGTTTTGATCAGATCGCGCGACAACTTTTTCGCTACCCTCAGGTAACGTCATGTTACCTGATGTCCGGGGGTTTTGACCTGATGATCATAATTGAGGATTCGACCCTTCGCGAGGTCGCTTCCTTTATCGCCGAGAAAGTCGCTCCGATTGAGGGCGTGGTGTCCACGTCGACACACTTTATCCTCAAGAAATACAAGAGCAACGGCATCATTTTCGACGCGAAAATGACAGACGACCGGGAAACCATCGTTCTGTAATTCGGTTGATGATGTCGAAACGTAACAGGAGTATTCGGATGAGCATTTCATATGATGATAAAATTTCCGATGTTGTTCAGTCGATCCCACCGTCGGCTATTCGTCGCTTTTTTGATTTGGCGAACGAGATGAAGGGAGAGGTGATCTCTCTTTCGATCGGCGAACCGGATTTCATAACACCTTGGCGGGTCCGTGAGGCTGGCATCTACTCTTTAGATCAGGGCTATACCCACTACTCGCCCAATCAGGGATACATCGAGGTTCGAAGAGCGATTGCCAAGTATATGCAAAGGCGTTACGGATTGGAATATGATCCGGTCTCGGAAATACTGGTAACGGTCGGCGGGAGTGAGGCACTGGATTTAGCCGCAAGAACCCTGATCAATCCCGGTGATGAGGTCATTATCGTGGAGCCTTGCTTTGTTTCCTATAAGGCGACCGTTTTGTTGGCTCATGGTGTTCCGGTAATCGTTGCAACGAGACAGGAAGATGACTTTAAACTTCGTCCCGATGACCTGGAGAAAGCGATCACAACGAAGACGAAGTATATCATGCTCGGATACCCGTGTAATCCGACAGGTGCAACCATGACACGGTCCGATTTACAGGAGATCGTGCAGGTCCTTGAGAAATATCCGGATATCATCGTACTGTCGGACGAATTGTACTCAGAATTATCTTACGGGGATGATCCTTTCGTATCGGTTGCTTCGTTTCCCTCCATGCGTGACCGCACCATCGTGGTGAACGGATTCTCCAAGTCGTTTGCCATGACCGGATGGAGGATCGGCTACGCCGTAGGCCCGGATAAAATCATTCAAGCGATGAATAAGGTGCATCAGTATTGCATCATGTCGTCTCCGACCACTGCTCAATACGCGGTCATCGAAGCGGCTCTTCACGGCGATAAGGATGTCCATATAATGAGAGAAGAATATAATCGCAGAAGAAGGGTGATCCATAAAGGATTGCTTGATGCGGGATTGACCTGCTTCGAACCGACCGGAGCCTTTTATGCCTTTCCTTCCGTTCGGGAATTGGGTATTTCATCCGAGGAATTTTGCGAGCGTTTCCTGATGGAAAAGAAGGTCGCGATCGTGCCCGGCAACGCTTTCGGTGATTCCGGGGAAGGACATGTTCGAATCAGCTATGCCTCATCGATGGACAATATTAAGGAAGCACTGGTTCGTCTTGCGGAATTCGTAAAGGATATAAAGAGAGCGGGCAGTCCTTTATGATCGATTTTGAGCCCATTCGTCTTCAACTCATTGCACTGGAAGAGCCGCTTCATCTTCTTTCTGAAGCGCTAAAAATCGGCGCGTTGGGCGACCGCATTTCCGAGCTGGAAGCCAGAGCGCAGGAGCCGGATTTCTGGAACGACGTCGAGAACGCTCAAAGGATCCAGACTCAGATCCGCCGGTTACAAAAGAAAGTGGATAACTATAACACTTTAATCTCGGAGAGACAGGATCTTCTTCTCTTGTGTGAATTAGGCGCCGAGGCTTCAGACGAACAGGTTTATCAGGAAGTGAGCGCAGCTTTCGCCGATTATGAAACGAGATTTGAGGTCACCCGACTGGAGACCCTACTTACGGGTGAGTACGACAAAAACAATGCCATTCTGACCCTTCATGCAGGTGCCGGCGGTACAGAGGCGCAGGATTGGGTAGAAATGCTTTACCGAATGTACGGAAAATGGGCCGAGACACATGATTTCGAGTGGAAGGAACTGGAGTATTTGGATGGAGATGAAGCCGGTATAAAGAGTGTTTCCGTTATGATCAGCGGTGAAAATGCTTATGGCTTTCTTCGTTCTGAAATAGGAGTCCATCGCCTGGTTCGAATCTCTCCGTTTGACTCCTCCGGTCGGAGGCATACTTCGTTCGCATCCTGCGAAGTGATTCCGGAATTGGATTCTTCCATTCACATTGATATCAATCCCTCCGATCTCCGGATCGATACCTATCGGTCCTCCGGAAAAGGCGGTCAGCACGTCAATAAGACTGATTCCGCAATTCGGTTGACCCACTTGCCGACCGGCTGTGTCGCTGCATGTCAGGCTGAGCGTTCTCAGATCCAAAACAAAGAAACCGCAATGAATATGTTGAAGGCAAAACTATTCGCTCTGGCTCAAGCAGCCCACATGGAAAAGATAGAAGACCTGAAGGGAAACCAGATGGATATTGCATGGGGAAGCCAGATCCGTTCTTATGTGTTCTGTCCGTACACGATGGTTAAGGACCACCGGACCGGCTATGAAGAAAATGACGTTCAAAGTGTTATGGACGGCAAAATCGATGGATTCATCAATGCATTTCTTTCCGGAAAACAGATCGAAAAGTGATCGTATCCAAAAGTCAATAATTCCGATTCGATCAAATCAACCAAACATAAAAAAGAGGCCGAGAAAACGGCCTCTTTTGAGATACACGGGATCCGGTTAACTATTATATTCGATATAGTACGATTCGATCTTGAAGCTTCCCACGGACGAGGAGGATGTCGTGGCAGATATATCCACGAGCACTACATCGCCGCTCTTTATCAGCTCCATTGACGTTGGGGTACCGATAAAGGTATTCTTGGAGCCCTCTTTCTTAACAAAGGTGAAGCCGCTGCTTGAAACCGAATCAAATGTAACGGAAGCGCTGTAGGTGATGGTGATCTGTTTGATCGAATCGTAAAGCGTGGAATCCTTTCCGCCGCTGTTTTCGAGCTCCAAATCGAATGATGCAACACTTCCATCGGTATCACCGTTGATGATCTTTGAGCGGAATCGCGTCACGACTCCGGGGGTAGGAGAAGGAGAAGGTGTAGGTGTAGACGTTGGCGTCGGGGTCGCAGTCGGTGAGGGGGTCGGAGTAGGAGTGGCCGTTGGAGTCGGAGTGTTTGCCGGTGTCGGAGTCACAGTTTCCGTAGCCGCTGCAGTTGTTGCAGTCGGTTCAAGTGTCGTGTCGGATGGAGTGACCTCGAAAGTAGTTATACTCGTTACCGGATAAGTGACTACACCTTGATCGTTTCCGGACTTCCCGAAAAGGCCCGAAAACACATCTCCGAGATTGAAGGATGTCCAAATAAAATAGAAAGCGACAGATAAAGCGATCAGTATAAGAATGATCACGAGAGGCAGGTATTCCGCTGCTTTCCTCTTGGAAACGCGATAACGCTCTTTCTGGGGTGTTATTGTGCCCATTTGCTGAGCCGCAGTATACTTTGAACCCGGACGGTCGAGATTGTTCAGTGGTTGTACACCCTTTACCGGGGCAGACTTCGCCGCCGGATCTTCTTTCTTTTCCGAATACTGTCGTCCGGGACGCTCTTTTGCCTCGGCTCGGCTCCGGACAGGAATATTACCCGACTGTTTTTCGCTGTTGCTGTCGGCAAAGACATTGATCCCTTCGTCCCGGAGAACGGCCGCAAGCGAGTCGTCATGTTCCGGGGGCGCATCAGCCCGTGAAGACAATGTATCGACGGAAATACCTTCAGACGAATCGTCGGGTGTCAGTGAAGGATCCGGTTCTGAAACAGTGCTTTCATCAAAAAAACGATTCGGAATGTCATATTCAACAGACGGGGATTCCGGCGATTCCTGAGTATCAATAATACTTCCGGCCAGTAGATGATTCGTTTGAGTTTCTTCATCTGTGTCGAGTGTTTCGATCTCAGTCACATCAGAATATTCAAACGCATCGAAATATTTCTTCCCGGAAGTCGATTGAGTCGATTGATCGGATTTGAGCGGTTCTGAATCAAAATCCGACTCCGGTTCTGTTCCCGATAATTCCGATCCGGATTCTTCATCGGATAGCGATACCTCGATCGCCTCATCCGAATCGTCGATCGTTTCCGGATCCGTTAAGACTTCTATCGCAGGAACGATTGCGGGATCCTTGATTTCCGGCGCATCCGGCTCTTCCGAATAGGTCAGTTCCTCGAAAGGCCGCGTGTTTTGACCCTGATCGTCAGACGCGATTTGATCGGTATCTTCGTCGTTCTCAGGTAAAAATTCATCGTCCTTCCGATCATTGAAAACCTCCGGGATATCATAGGAATCGGTTTCCTTCTGAGGCGGAGCGGCTTGAAAAGGTTTGAAAACCGGTACGTTTAATTCATCTAGAGCAATATCAAAAGGATCATTCTCCTCATAGTCGATCGCATCCATCGGAGCAGGGTCGTATTCGGGGGGGGCCGTGAAACTAAGTTCCTGATCATCGGATGTATCGATATCGTCCTCGAATACTTCGTTTGACGTTGGATCAGAGACGGAATCCGAATTGACTGCCGAATCCGGCTCGTTCGCTAAAATCTGATCTTTGGATTCGTCCGGAGAGTCGTTTGTTTTTGCAGATTTTTCACGAAGAACCTCGGAGATCGATTGAGCGGAATCGCTGGCCTTAAAGGACAGGAAAAGAGGGAAGGACTTATCCATAACGTCTTGATGCTCTTCCTCGGTCTTCTGGAAAACGACGGGAGAATATTCGGGCTCTATGGATTCCGGAGTGATCGGTGCTCCGGATGCATCCGGAGCATCTTCGGACTCGTCATTGGCAAATAACACCTTTTCCGTATTATCGTCCGGGTCTGCAGAGATTGCTTTATAATAAGTGCCGAAAACAGAAGCGGAATCGTCCTTCGTTTCGCCAGATTCGTCATCGGGTTCATAATGTATCAGGCGATCCGGCATTAAAGATTCATCGCGCTTTTCATCATCATCGTGAAAACGTCCTTTTAACATGAACGATACCTCCGGGAATTGTCATAAACCATAGAAATACAATACCACAAATTGCCGATTCTACCAATTATTTTCACGTATTGGAAAGAGGATCGCGGAGGTGTTTACGGTTCTTTGTATCAAACAATTTTAGTTTGACAAGCAGCAACGCGAATGCTACAATTGCTAAGCACCTGAAAAAGGACGCTCGTGTGGCGGAATCGGCAGACGCAACGGACTTAAAATCCGTCGGGATAGAACCCGTACCGGTTCAAGTCCGGTCACGAGCAC
>JAFGGR010000014.1 GCA_016930475.1 Clostridiales bacterium
CACCGCCCGCCTGATTCGCGGCCGCATTTTCAAAAATAACGCGTTCGCCGGAATCCGTGTCTGCAATCAAATAGAAGGGCGTCCGCCCAAAGGACGGGCAAATCTTAGTCTGTTCGCTATTATCATTGACCGGAATTGCTATTTTCATCTGGGTTTCTTCCTCCTCTTCCCCGTCCGTTCATCGGACCTAATCCGTTCATCGGACCTCTGCCGTTCATCGGACCTCTACCGTTCATAAATCCTCTGCCGTTCATCGGCCCTCTTCCGCCTCGAAAACAGCGCGGTTGCGGACACTCCGGTGAAAGGCCGTCACATAAGCGATAGTCGCCGCCTTCAATATGAAGGACTTTCCCGAGGACCAGGGATTCTCCGAGCTTTTTACGGGCGTCAAAGTACATCCGCTGAACCGTCGTTCGTGCGACGTTCATTTGCTCTGCGCACTCTTCCTGCGTCATGCCCTCAACATCGATCAGGCGGATCGTCTCATACTCGTCGACCGTCATCACGATTTGCGCGGACCTGAAATCGCCGTCCGGGGGCCCGAACATATTACTTTCGGGAAGCTCGCAAACTCTTCTCCATTTTCTCGGTCTTGCCATTGTGTCGCCCTCCTCCAAATCCAACGTGACACACACTCATTATATGAAATTATGAACATATGTCAATTAAAAACCAATTGATCGCTCCCTCTCGACCCGCCGATTACGTCCCCGGCTCGTCGTGCCCGCCTCTGAAAAACACATAATCCCCGATCCGTACATCAAGCCTCTTGGCGATCATCGCGCACTTTGCCTTGAGCAAAAAGAAAACATCGCGTCCGCAATCGGAAAGCGCCTCGAAATTCCCCTGTCCCTTACTGATCACAATATCCGCCCGATCGAAAAGCACCCGGAACTCTTCGTCGCACCGGGAAAGGATCGCCCCCGGTGCGTCACTCCCGCAGGAGATGACGCGTGCGCACCGGTCGACGCCGGCCGCCCGGGCATCCTCGATCGTTAAGTCATTGATGATTGGCACATCCCGCACCGCATACACCAAATCCTCATGACCCAAATACTCGATCAGCACCCGATCGAAAACCGCCTCTCCGGCGTTGTCCGCGACGATCAGTATCGTTTTCGCGGAGCGGAGCTTTTCGAGAAATAACGACAGATCGCACAGTACGAACGGACGCTTCAGTTCCTCATCCAGAGAGCGCGCCAGATCGATATCCTTCATGATCGCGGAATCGAGAATATTTCCGGTCACCGCGATCTTCAGTGCGCGATACATTTTTATACACCCGAGATCCCCTTCGGAACAGGCCTTTACGGCAAGATTGATCGAGTCGTCGTCCAGAAAATCCATCAGTGCGGGATACACCTCTATTGCGGCACTGATATCGTGCGCCTTCGTCCGGGCGTACGGATCATCTACTCCGGTCACACGCTTCACGATCTTATGCATGTCCGCGACCAGATCCGGAGAAGAATGATACTCCTCATACCGCGCCAGCAACGCAAACCCCTCCTTCAGTATCTCCGCATGGAGACGCTCGTCCGTCGAGGACATCCGCGACGCGTCCAGGATCTGATTGAGCACGCAAGGCAGACAATCCAGAAACATCTTCATTAATCGATCACCTTCCGAAGAATATCAGATTCCGACCGCGACGAACATCGCCTTGCTTGGCGGAATCCTGCATTGAAACCAGTATAGCGTAATTAACCGGCAAACACACGAGAGACAAAAGATTGCCGGGCGAAAGCTTGCCCGGCAACCTTGATCTTCACGATCCGCTCGATCTACTTTTTATCGTCATCGAGGTCCTTCAATCGTTGATTCACCTTTTCCAGTGAATCCTTCAGGTAATCGGCTTGGCTCTTCAGAGCGCTTTTCTCGTCGATTTCTTGATCCGGGATCGGATCGTATCCGTACCCACTGTTCGCTCCGCGAAAACCGGAACCTCTAACGCCGAAACCTTTTCCGAAGCCACGCCCGAATCCGCGACCGCGGCCGCATTCTCGTACCCCCGGGTTCTGACAACCCGGGA
This sequence comes from Clostridiales bacterium, assembly GCA_016930475.1. Taxonomy (GTDB): domain Bacteria; phylum Bacillota; class Clostridia; order Saccharofermentanales; family Saccharofermentanaceae; genus JAAYCT01. Next base: position 2,033 of record JAFGGR010000014.1, read on the forward strand.
CCGGAAAACCCGTGCAGTAACCCGCGCCTCTACCGGTCATCGGACCTCTTCCGTCCGGACCTGTTTTATCTCCTCTTGGCATTGTATCTCACCTCCGTTTATCGTTTGTTATGAACATATGTCGATTTCAGTATAACTCATTATGCACATATGTCAATAACCGTTTCCGCTTCTTTCCCCTGCTTTTTACTTCCCGTTGATTTTTCGATGGATGCTTCGACCGATTTGTGCAATTTCACCTTTTTGCAACTTCATTTGTGAATTTCCGAAAAACATCACCGGTTTTCAGTCTTTTTTAATTGAATATAACACGCCTTTATGGTACCTTTAATCTTGATCGGCATTTCGCCGAAACAATACCAAACAGGCATTCCCCCGCTACCGGCCACCACAAGCAACTAGCTGGCGGAATCACTGACCGGAAGGAGAAAAATATGGAAATTAGACACAAGAAACTGCAAGCATGGGTCGAGGAAGTTGCAAAAATGACTCAGCCCGACAGCATTCGTTGGGTCGACGGCTCTGAGGAAGAGAATCAAATGCTTTTGGATCTATGCGTATCGTCCGGAGCAGCCGAGAAGCTGAATCCGGAAAAGCGCCCCGGATGCGTTCTTTTCAGAAGCGATCCAACCGACGTAGCGCGCGTCGAGAAAAGAACGTATATATCGTCAGTCAAGGAGGAGGACGCAGGTCCGACCAACAACTGGGTCGATCCTGTCGAACTGAAGAAGACCTTGACCGAACTTTCTACCGGATGCATGAAGGGACGTACGATGTACGTAATTCCCTTTTCGATGGGTCCGGTCGGATCTCCGATGTCCAAGATCGGTATCGAGATCACCGACAGCCCTTATGTTGTTACCAACATGCGCATTATGACCCGCGTAGGAACGCGTATTCTGGATGTATTGGGCGAGGATGGCGAATTTATCCCGTGCCTTCATACCGTCGGCGCTCCGCTTGAAGAAGGACAAAAGGATGTTCCGTGGCCGTGCGCTCCGATGGACAAGAAATACATCAGCCACTTCCCCGAGGAGCGACTGATTTGGTCTTACGGCTCCGGCTACGGCGGGAACGCCCTTCTGGGTAAAAAGTGCCTCGCGCTTCGTATCGCTTCCGCGATCGCGAAGGATGAAGGCTGGCTCGCCGAGCACATGCTGATCCTGCGTCTTACAAGCCCCGAGGGCATTGTTAAGTACATCTGCGGCGCTTTCCCGAGTGCTTGCGGCAAGACCAACCTCGCCATGCTCGTTCCGACGATCCCCGGCTGGACGGTCGAGACCATCGGAGATGATATCGCCTGGATGAAGTTCGGCAAAGACGGTCGCCTCTACGCGATCAATCCGGAAGCCGGCTTCTTCGGCGTCGCTCCCGGGACATCTATGGACTCCAATCCCAACGCGATGCACAGCATCGAGAAGAATACGATCTTCACCAACTGCGCACTTACAGACGACGGAGATATTTGGTGGGAAGGCATCGGCTATGACGCCCCGGATCATCTGATCGATTGGACCGCGCAGGATTGGGCACCCGGTGCCGAAAAGCCTGCAGCTCATC
>JAFGGR010000106.1 GCA_016930475.1 Clostridiales bacterium
CGGCGATCGAGGCGATCGGCGAATCGAGAGAATCCCTTCCGTACGGCATCGACGGCGCCGTGGTCAAACTCAATTCCTTGGAACTTCGGGACCGGATCGGACAGACCAGTAAGTCGCCCCGCTGGGCGATCGCCTATAAATTTCCGCCGGAGGAGAAACAGACCGAGATCGAGCGGATCGACATTCAGGTCGGCCGCACCGGCAAGTTAACGCCGGTCGCGATCCTGAAGCCCGTTCGAATTGCCGGGAGCACGGTGGCCCGGGCGACGCTTAATAACGAGGACTATATTCGCGAAAAGGATATCCGCGCCGGGGACGCCGTCATCGTCCGCAAAGCCGGAGACGTGATCCCGGAGGTGGTTTCGGTTGTCCCGGGCTCGCACAAAGCCGACAGTCGGCCTTTTATCATGCCCGACGTCTGTCCGTCCTGCGGCGCTCCCGTCGTCCGTGAGGACGGGGAGGCGGCAAGTCGCTGTACGGGACCGGATTGCCCGGCTCAGCTTTTTCGCAATATCATTCATTTCGTGTCCAAGGATGCCTTTGACATCGACGGTATGGGGCCGGCGATCATCGAGACCCTCTTGAATCAGGGCTTGATCCAAAGTGTCGCGGATATTTTTTCTCTAAAGGACAAGGAGGCGGAGCTCCTGACTCTCGACCGGATGGGCGCGACCTCGGTCTCGAATCTGCTCCGATCCGTCGAAGAGGCGAAGGATCGACCGATGGAGCGTGTCATTGCCGCGCTCGGCATCCGAAACGTCGGTGTCGTCGCGGCCAGGACCTTGGCCGAACATTTCGGTCATGTTCGCGAGATGATGGATGCGGACGAGCAGACGCTCGCGTCGCTTCCCGATTTCGGGCTCGTCACGGCGCGCTCGGTCACGGAATTTTTTGCCCTGCCGCAGACCGCCAGATTATTGGATGCCCTAGAGATCAACGGTGTCCGCCTGGACCGAAAGCGCATCGTCGCCTCGGGGACAGGAGCCTTTTCGGGCAAGACCTTTGTTCTGACCGGAACACTCCCTTCCATGACCCGGGAGGAAGCCTCCGGGATCATCCTTCGAAACGGCGGAAAGGTTTCGTCCTCGGTTTCGGCCAAGACCGATTTCGTCCTCGCGGGCGAACAGGCGGGCAGTAAACTGACCAAGGCGCAAGACTTGGGGGTACGGATCATTAGTCAGGATGACTTCCGGCAAATGATGCCCGAGTCCGATGAGCAAGCCGGGGGTCCGCGATGAGCGATTCGATTCGCCGACAAAAAGAAACGCTTCGCGCTATTATGCGCGAGCGCCGTGCCGCGGTTCCCCCCGAGACGCAAGAAGAGGCCGGCAGAATGATCGTCGAGACGGTCTTTTCGGGCAGGCTTCCGATCCCCGCGCCCGGAAGCGGTTCTGTCCTTGCGCTCTATGTTTCCGACGGCGGGGAGCCGAACTTTATGCCCTGCCTTTCCGGGATCTTTCAACAAGGCGTCATTTGCTGCTTTCCCGCTTTTCGAAAAGGAGAAATGGGCTTTTATGCGCCGGCGGATGAATCGGATTTTATTGTCGGCACTTTCGGGATCCGGGAACCGGGTCTTCGGTCGCGTCCTTTTAACTGCACGCAGATCGATATGATGTTGGTCCCGGGGCTGGCGTTTGATCGGACAGGCTCGCGCCTCGGTCGCGGCAGAGGCTTCTACGACCGTTATCTTGGCGATGTTGATCCCGAAGACCGGCCCGTCACTATCGGGACAGGATATGGATTTCAGCGGGTCGGATGCGTGCCGACACATGCCGGAGATATCCGGATGGATCTTCTGGTCACACCCGAGACCTATTTCGCGACTCACATGAATCCATAGTTGCCCCGATTTCGAAAAGCACCGATCCCGGTGCCCGTTGACACGCGAGGCAAAAGAAGACGATAATGTTCCTATCCGATGACCGGGGGGTGAACGCGTTTGATGTACTTTTTTATTAATCTAACGGGACACGCCTTGATCACCTTTGCATTGGTCATGGTTCTGATCCGCCGACTCCGGATCAATCAGGATCGGAGGAACCGTCGAGGAATATTATATCTGCTTCCCGTTGTGCTAACGGTCCTGATCCTCTTTCAGGCGATCAGTTTCACGATCCCGAGATTATTAGACACGACGGATGTCATTCGCGGACTTTATGAGTCAAAGACCGGCACCGTGGAAAAAATCGATTTCTTAAACAACGCGATGACCTTGGACGGCGAGCGGTATTTCTATAATCCGATGGTCCACAAGCCGCAGGTCGGGGATCGACTGGCGATCACATATACCGATTATTCCGGGTATATCTCGAATATGGATAAAATCTGAGAGGTGTTCGCTTTCTTTCCTGATCCGGATCCTCCGCTTTAATCCGAAAAGAATGATCTTTCCCCCGAAGTTTTGGATATATCCTGTTGATTCACCCGGGTACGGGTGTCAAAATGGGACGTGCACACTACTTTTCAGGGGGGCACGTATCATGAGCGCCGATTCAAGCGTGACGCAGCGGACATCTTTCGGATACAACCTGGACCCGGAGCGGGAGGTTGGCTTTTATGTCGTTTGCAGTGATCGGATGATCCTGGATAATATCAATTCCATGATGAAGAAGCGAGGGTTGGTCGGGATATCTGACACGGCCGGCCGGATGCACTATCTCGTCGACGCGAGATCGGGCGCAATGTCTGCCGTTGGTCGGATCGCCGGACAGGCGCTCAAGGGACTGGACCACTCGTCCCTGTCGAACGCTGAGGTGCTTCGCGGCGTGGAGAAGGTGTTGGACGGCTACTTTTTGGACCGGGTCCTGCTCGGTACGCGCATCGCCCGGTATATGCTTGTCCAGAGCATACGGGACCCTTCATTGATGAGTACCGTGACCAAGCGGCTCTACCCCATGGCGGGGGATGAGTTCGGAATCATGCCTTCTCAGGTGGAGCGTAATCTTCGGTATGCCTTTCGCAAGATGAAGGTCTATCAGGATGGACGTCGGAACGTGTATATATTGCGCAAACTTCACGATGAAGTCTCCGCTCTTCTGGTGAAGCAGCACGACTGTGTTCCGTATCCGGCGCATTTCTCGCTTTAGGATAGAGGACACTGACCCGTGTGTCTCGGAGGGTCCGGGCGAACCGCGAGGATGCTTTTCGAGAAAAGAAAAGAAGCTCACGATGATCATCGGAGCTTCTTGGTTGCTTCAGTAATGCCATCAGGGACGGATTACTTGTTGACCTTGTCCTTCAAGCCTTTGCCGGCACTGAATACAGGCGCCTTAGACGCAGGGATATTCATCGGAGCACCCGTGCTGGGATTCCGTCCCTTACGAGCATTGCGCTTCTTGGTCTCAAAGCTTCCGAAACCGACCAAAACTACTTTCTCTTCCTTGGCCAAAGCATCGGAGATCGCGTCGACGGTCGCGTTGATCGCGGCCTCGGCCTGCTTCTTGGTGAGATCTGTTGCCTGTGCAACTGCATCGATTAGGTCTGTCTTGTTCATAGTAACTTAGCCTCCTTCAGGCGATATTCACACCGGGTGATGATAAATGATTCAGAACCATATTGTCAAGTCCGGTGTGTCGTAGTGCTCAAATGAGCCAATCATACTTTGTGCACATCGCACTGTGTTGCAACATGCATCATAGACATTCTACTTCAAAGCGCTCATTTTGCATAGTGGAAAATGCCGGAAATTCTTAAAGAAAGTGAATAAATACGGACGAATCCGACTTTTTTTCGAATTCGGACAGCGGATTGACCGACTATATTACTTCGCTTGTGAATTGAGGCAAAATCATTCATAATAAATTATTATTGATATGAGGTCCTAAGACGCGACCGTTTTTCCGCTCAAAGAGTTGAAGGCTGTTTTCGTACCGGGAATCGAAACGTGAACCTTATGCAGTGAACCTTTTAACGGGGAATATTTCGAGATGCCGGGGAAACATCTGTAAAAGGTCATTAAAGGCTCAAACGAACGCGATAAATATTCGCATGAATACTATTGACGTTCGCGTGAACTCGTGATATGATCCAAGCATATTCAAAGAAAGGAGGAAAAGCAATGACGATACCGGGTACGATTATCCCGGAAACCGACGGAACAGCCAACGCGAGATTTCTCACGGGGATCTTTGCGGGAACATCAAGTTTGATGCTTTCGCAGATCCGTGAAATGACCGGGCTGGATGCGTCGGCGCTCCAGAATTGGGTGAAACGCGGATGGGTCAGTCCGCCGCAGAACCGTCGGTATAACATCGACCAGGTTGCGCGGATTCTGATCATCAACATGATCCGTGAGGCATTCCAACTCGAAAAAATCGCATTCTTACTCTCCTTTGTTAACGGTTCCGTCTTGGATCGATCGGATGACATCATACCCGAATCCAAATTGTATGAGTACATA
>JAFGGR010000107.1 GCA_016930475.1 Clostridiales bacterium
CGGGCTCCTTGGTCGTGAACCGTTGTAGCCACATGCCCGGCTTCGTCAGTATCCTGCCAAAAGCGGTGTGGTCGATCTTTCCGGTTATGCGGAGCAGTTCATACGATATGCCGCCGACCAGCGGGACCAGTGCCAGTCGGATGATCGAATTCAGCCACCAACTGCTCTCTCCGATCAGGGGTCTTAAGAAAGCGCCTACGATACTGAAGGTGATGATCGAGACCAAGATAACGATAAACAAAAACGCCGTACCGCATCGCGGATGTCTCGTACTGTATTTTCGGATATTTTCGACGGTAAGCGGCTCTTTGGCCTCGTAACAACGGATCGTTTTATGTTCGGCTCCGTGGTACATCCAAACCCGTGCGATCTCTTTCATCCGTGACGTCAGCGCCAGATAAGCGATGAAGATCGCGATCCGCACGGCGCCCTCGGCAAGGTTTTCCAGTAACTGAAAACCGACGGTGTCACTGTTTTCGCTCGGGATAAAGTTACGGGCAATATCGATAAGCCATCTGGGCAGCAGGATAAAGAGCGCAACCGAGAACAGGACGGAAACGCCGGCCGTGACCATCAGCGCACCCTTCTCGTGGCGCTCTAAAAACTCATCGAACCGGCTCTTTTTTTCCGGCTTCGACTCCGCGGGCGCAGATGAATTCGCCGTCATGACTTCAACGGTGGATTCCGCCTCCGCGACTTCAACCGCGGTCGAGGACTCCCGGATGTCGGGCAACTCCTTGTCGGGAGCAGAGATCTCGACCGCGACACTTTCGGAAACGGGACTTTCCGAACCCACCTTAATTTCCGGCTCGGTGCCTTCCTCGGAAAGATCCGCAGAGCGCATCAGGGCGCCCATACCGGCGACGATCTGTCTGAAAAAGCGCACGCAACCGCGCACCACCGGGATCTTGTCCTGAATCCCTCCGGTCAAGGTTCGATGAAAATCCTCGACATGGATCGAGCCGTCCGCCTTTCGGACGGCGAGCGCCGCTTTTTTCGGGCCGAACATGATCAGCCCTTCAATGAGAGCCTGACCGCCGATCGTCGTTCTTCTGTTTTCTTCCTTTTTCGGGCAGGAATCTTCCGGACCGCGGGCCGGATCGGTATTCATATCTTCTTGCAGGTGGTTTTCGGTCATATTGGTTTTCTCCTCTTTTGGGGCAAACGATAACGCTATTCTATCAGAAAAGTCTTGCGATGAGAAAGAAAAAGAGGCAATCCCGCCCGGCTTCACACCGGACAAGACCGCCCCCGATCATCAGGCCATTCGGAACGGATTATTTATTCTCCATTCTCTTTCTGAACTTATCCACGCGTCCGCCGGTATCGACAAGCTTTTGCTTGCCGGTGTAGAACGGATGGCACTTCGAGCAAATGTCAACGCGGTATTCCTTGCTCGTGGATGTCGTTTCAAACTCTTCGCCGCAAGCGCAACGAATCGTGATCTTGTTGTTCTTGGGGTGGATTCCCTCTTTCATGCTTTCACCTCTCATCAAAAATCCGGCGCGTAACTCCTGTGACGCAGATGGCACGCTACGTATGCCGAATCGGACTTTTCGTGCAAAAGGTATCCTACACCACAAACCCGGCTCCTGTCAACGATTTCCTTAGCAAAACAGCCGGTCAGCCGACGACCCGGTTCTTTCCCTGTCGCTTGGCCTCGTAAAGGTTCTTGTCCGCCTTATCGACCAGCTCCGGCATGCTCTCTTTTTCGAAATGCCCGATCCCGCAACTAATCGTTACGCGGACATTTTCCTGGAATGTGTTGGCCTCGACGCTCCGGACGATCCGGTTCGCGACAGACTTCGCCGTTTTGGCGTTGGCATCCGAAAGCACCACGAGAAACTCTTCTCCGCCGTATCTTCCTGCGAGGTCTTTATCCCGGACCGACCGACTGATGATGGCCGCGACGTCCGCAAGCACGGTGTCGCCGATGACGTGGCCGTAATTGTCATTGACCATCTTGAAATCATCGATATCCAGCATGAGGACGCTCAGTTTTCCGCCGGTCCGGATCGAGAGATCCATCTCGTTTTTGAGTCGCGCGAGGATCGCCCGCTGATTCCTGATCTGCGTAAGTTCGTCGATCTGGGTCTTCTCGGAAAGTTCCCGATTCAACTGCTCCAGCTCGATCTGTCTCTGCTTGCGTTCGGTCACGTCAAAAACGATACCGGCAAGAAAGAGTGGTTTCCCATCCGCCCCGCGACGCGTGATCCGTCCGCGGTCGTAGTATCACCGATAACTACCGTCCTTACAAAGGATCCGATATTCCGCCTCGTAGACCGGCGCGCCCTTATAAAGGTGGGCGAGCATAGCGTCCATCGTCGCCTGATGATCGTCCGGGTGGATCAGCTGAGTAAAAAATTGATAGGAGACGTTCGCGGGGATCTCGTCCTCGGTATATCCCAATGAGATGACTTTCAGCGGATTGAAGGTCACTTTGTTGCTCCGGATGCTCCAATACCAATGCCCGAGGTTACCGGTCCATGAGAAATTCAGGGATGTCTCCTGATTTTTTTCTTCGAGAAGCTGATCGTTCAGCATCGTAAGGTCCGAAATGATCTCCAGCAACTGCTCCTTCGAAAGATCAGAGTATTCCATACGCTTCTCCCCGGCTTAATTCGCCGTTTTTCGATGACTGCCTCTGCTTGATTGCCGTTCTTCACCGGATAAAGATGCATTTGGCATGTAAATGCCGCACGGCATTCGCCGGAAACTTTACTTGCCGTTTGAATTACCGTTCGTTACCGTATTCGTTCCGGCGGGCCGTGTACCGCGCATCGCCTCGAAAACCGCTTTATCACTGAAAGAGACGTTTACAGATTGGATAAATTGTGCGTTCGTTTGCGTCTTCATCAAAAGGCTGATGATCATCTCGGTGACCGCCGACGTATCAAGCTGACTGAACGCCTTGCGGATCGTCCAAACCGCGTCGAGCTCGGTCGTACCCAAGAGCAGTTCCTCGCGTCGCGTACCTGATTTATTGATGTCGATGGCCGGGAATATGCGCTTCTCGGAAAGCTTCCGGTCGAGATAAACTTCCATATTACCCGTCCCCTTAAACTCCTCGAAAATCACCTCGTCCATGCGCGAGCCCGTCTCGATCAAAGAGGTCGCGATAATGGTGAGACTGCCGCCGTTCTCGATGTTTCTCGCGGCGCCGAATAACCGCTTCGGGCCATAAAGGGCACCCGGGTCAAGACCTCCGGAAAGCGTGCGGCCGGTCGGATTAATGGTAAGGTTATAGGCTCTTGAAAGACGCGTCATGGAATCCAGGAGGATGACGACGTCATTTTCGAGTTCGACAAGACGCATCGCGCGCTCCAGAACGAGCTCGACGATTTTTGTGTGGTTCTCGGGCTTCTTGTCAAATGTGGAATAGACGACCTCGCCGTTTATGGACCGTTGCATGTCGGTCACTTCTTCGGGGCGCTCGTCGATCAGAAGAACGATCAGTTTCGCGTTCGGATTGTTGGTCGATATCGCGTTGGCGATCTTCTGCAGGAGGATGGTTTTACCGGCTTTCGGAGGGGAAACGATCATTCCTCTCTGACCTTTTCCGATCGGGGCGATCAGGTCGATGATCCGCGTCGACAGTTCGGTCTTTTCGGTCTCGAGAACGAATCGCTCTTCGGGATAGATCGGCGTCAGCCGATCGAAATGCGCTCTGCGCTGCATCTTCTCGGGCGGGAGGTCATTGACTTCCTTAATATACTGGATCGGAGCGTATTTGTCGGATTCCTTCTTCGGCCGCACGGGACCGGTCACGCAGTCGCCGGTCCGAAGCCCAAACCGGCGGATATAATTACTGTGTACGAAAATATCGCTGGCGGACGGAAGGTAATTCTCCCTTCGGATGAATCCGAAGCCTTCCGGCATGATTTCCAAAATACCGGTGATCATTTCGGCTTCGGGCGTCTTGTGGCGCAAGGTCCGAACCGAACCGGCGGATTTATCCGTATCCTGGCTTTCAGTATCCGGACCATCCGTTGTTTCAGATCCCTCGGAGTAATCGCCATCATCCGGAGGATAATCATCGTCTGTCGGTAATCCACTGCCATTCTTGGGTTGGATGATGATCGAGCGTTTTTTGCTTCTCGAGGTGCGTTTTCGTCCGCTTCCGTCCGCCGGCGGCGTACTCCGCGAGCCGCCTTCTTCTCTGTCCCGACCTTCGAAAGAGGGCTCCGCGGTGCCGTCTGAGGCAGCGGTTTCGGGGTGAAGATCAGAAATATCGGAGACCGTATTCTCTTGTAAAGGCTCCGGGTCCAAATCGATCGATTCGGCAGGAACGGTTCCGGAAGGATCCACTCCTTCGGGAACAACCGGTTTCTCGGTCGTTTTTTTGTTTGAGGAGGATCTTCTGCGCGTCTTTGCAGCCGGTTTGACCAAATCCTGATGGATGGGTTCGATGGGTTCCTCCTCCGATTCGGCCTGAGGGTCGTTCTCACCCTCCGGTTCCGCGGGCTCGGCCGGAATCGGTTCAGGAGCATGGCTTACGGCCGGTTGCGATTGAGGCTCCGACACCTCTGCGCCCATACTGAGTCGCTCTTGTTCCAGAAAGAAATCAACGAGATTTTGCTTGCTCATCGAATTGGCCTTCGACTCGGTCAAAAGACCGAAATGCAAGGCAATTGCGACAAGATCTTTCTTCTTTTTCGAGGAAAAATTGTCGTTTGAATTCATGTTATACCTCTGAAATATATTTTGGAGTGTGATGGATATGCGCCCGAAAACATCTCTGCCGAAAGGCGAGCATTGACAAAATGCGCTTCAGCGCAATGAGAAAATAATGAAAACGTCTGATGGAAATATAAACTCCGGGGCTATACGTGCTCAAACAGAATCTGTGGCACGTGTGATGGTTTAACGTTGACATTATATAGCGGTTTGACACGGAAAGTCAATCAGGAATCCATATATGACCTTGCGTCAGCATTTGTTCCGAACATACAAGTGATCAGCGATGATCATGAGTGTGACTTTCAGCACACAGCTTGGTTATTATCACAAACGACGAGGCGACTAAAGTTTAGCCGCCTCGCCTTTTATGGGTTCTGCATATTGTTTATGGTAGACAAAAAACCTGTCTTCTGACTAAATATCATTCTTCCTTCCGTTGATTTCAGGCATCAACGATATGCTTCAAATGACTCATTTAGCTCTAGAACCCAGAAAAATACCGTTTCACTCCGACAATCGATTTTGCTGAAGTAGTGTCGAGAGTTTCAAAATGTACCGGATTGCTTGTACTGCATGTTTCGATAATGACGTGCCTTCCGTCCGCCGTTTTGCCGACGTAAATCGCGACGTGATCGATGGTTCCTTCCGGCTTGCTATCCGGACCATAATCGTAGAACAGCACATCACCCGGCTTTAAAATTGCCAAATTAAGAGTTTGCCGACTGCTTACGGGAACTCCGCCTTGTATAAAAGGACTGTTGAAAATGATTGTTCCGATTGTTCCGCTCGTAGCAGTGAACATCTTATTTGTTGTTCTTCCCGTTGTTGTTATCCCCGTATCGGGATTGGTCCATGTCTGTGTTCCGCCGTAACCGTCAACACTTAGGGAGTAACCCAGAACATCCAGGTAAATACCTCTGGCGAGCCCTCCGCAATCACTTTTCACATGATAACTATATTGCCCGTATGGAAGTGGATAATAAATAGGCAGAGTCTCGTAGAATTTTTGAAGATAACTATTGGTCGTGGGTCGGCTGGCTTCCATGACTTCGATAAGTAATTGTCGATTTATATTCTGACCAGCGGCATTGGAGACTACTGTGTTTTTAATGTTGGAATCTATGTTCCAGACCGCATAAAGAGAGATATTTGAATTCACCGTCATATAATTCCCGGGACGATAGCTCACAACACCCGCATTCGCATTGAGCTGAGATGTCGCCCATCCGGAGAAAACACAATACATTTTTGAAGGACTATTATTCGCTATTTGAATCGTATTGCCGGGAATCACCGACACAGTTCCAGGACCTCCGGATCCTGTATTGCTGACATATGTTAAAGAATATCGGCCGACTGATTGCTTCACGGTAATGTAAATCGTATTGCTGCGATCGACGAGCTTAACGACGGCAGAACGCTCGGCACCGAAATTCTCGGAAACAACAATCTGATAAACGTAAAGAGACGATTTCCTCGTGCTAATCCAAGTCGATGTCTCCGTCATGGAAGCGGATGTAGACGAGACGGAAACCGGGAGTGCCCCACCCTTTCTCGAAACTGAAAGGGTTTTGTAGGAAATCGCAGCAGATACATGAATCATTGGGGTCATAACAGTAAATAGACAAAGTATTACCAGAGCAATAATGAACGAAATTTCTCTTCTTTTCGAGCTGACTTTTTGCATTTTGTATAACCTCCTGAATTTAATAGAACAATGTCATGAAGGTTATCATATACATTTTCAATCATCAATATCTTTTGTTGAATATTATTTATAAAAATCTTTTTATTGTTTGCACAATGCAAATCTCATCACTCATTCATGAAATGACACGAGAAAAATCATATGGCAAGAAAACACTTACTCCACCGACTTCAGCGATTCCACCATTTTCACCTTTTTCAGGTAAAAATGCATGAGGACGTGGATGAGGATCGAAAATCCGCACGTGATCAGAAACGCCAGGATAAAGCTATCCGGGTGAATGTCTCTTCCGAACATGATCATATCCACTTCACCGGATAGTGTGACCGACGAATGCATGAGCATACCCAGGAGGAGTCCGGGACCCGCGCCCAGGACGGTCAGGACCGCGTTTTCGCGAAATACGTAAGCGGAGACCTCGGTGTCATAGAATCCGAGGACTTTCAGGGTGGCGATCTCCCGGATCCTCTCCTTGACATTGATATTCGTAAGGTTATATAGGACGATCAGTGCCAAAGCGAACGCCGATCCGATCAATACGTAGATCAACGCATCCATATTCTTAAATATATCGTGCATCTGCTCCTTCACCTTCGAATAGCTGATGAGCGCCGTAAATTCGTCCTTTTCGAGAATATCCGTCGCGAGACGATCGCGCGCATCACCCTCCTCTGCGCCGGTCTTGGTCAAAATAACATTGTACGTGCGGGTTCCTTCGATGCTCCGGTCGGCAAATTCCGGAGACATATAGACATAATGCTCTACGTAGTTTTCCGCGATCGCAGTGATTTTCGCCTCGAAAACCGGTAGATCCTCCGCCTCTACGGCCACCATGTCGCCTATTTTCAGGTCGAGGAGCGTTGCGGCCTTCTCCGAGAGGACGACGCCGTCCGAAGGAAGCGAGATCGGTCGCCCGCTTTTCCGATCGCGCAGGTTATAGTAATTTTTAAACTGATCCGGATCGGCGGGAACCACAAGGGACACCTCGAGCCTTTCCTCGCTTGTACCCCGGATGTACACGATCTGAGCGGAAACGGGGCAAACACCCTCCACGCCGCTTATTCCGGACAACAGCCGGACGGAGTTGTCCCCGACGGGATCAATGACCGGAGTTATGACCCATACCCGAAACTCGTGTGTCAGGATCTCGGCAAATTGCTTATCGATGATATCGTTCACCGCGTTTCTTAAGCCGAATCCGGTCAGGATCAGCGCGGTGCATCCGGCGATCCCGAGGACGGTCATGATGAAACGCTTTTCGTATCGGAAAAGATTTCTGATGGTCACCTTATGGAAAAAACTTAACCGCTTCCACAGCGTTCCGGCATTTTCAAACGGCACCGATCTGCCGATCAGCGGAGGCTTCGGCCTCATCAGTTCGGCAGGCCGGCTTCGAAGGATCTTCAATATTGCAAAAACCGTAGCCAAAACGATCGCTAAGACTGCGATGGTCAAAGCCGGCCATGCGTGCTCCAACCGAAAGATCGGCCGGATCGGCGGCAGGCGATACATGATCAGATACGGCTGGTAGATCACCCGTGGAAATATCTGAAATCCGACTGTCACACCGAACAGCCCGCCCAGAATCCCCGCGAGGCCGGCATAAGCGACATACTTGATCGATATGGCTCCCGCCGTATAGCCCATGGCCTTCATGACCCCGATCTGGATGCGTTCCTCGTCGACCATTCGCGTCATCGTCGTCAGACAAACCAACGCGGAAACCAGATAAAAGAGTGCCGGGAAGATTTTTGCCAGTCCGTCCACACGCCGGGTGTCATTTTCATATAACGAATACCCTTGAACATCGTCACGCGTCAATATGTAAAAAGGATCGGCTCCGGATTCAAAGAATTCGCGGATCAGATGCTCGGGTATCTCCGCGAACGCGCCTTCCTGATCCTTCAAATAGGCCCCGTATCGATCGTTTGTCCAAACCTGTGATTCAAATTGGAGCTCCTTAATGCCATTTTCAAGGATCCGATCATACTCCGGAGAGTAACTGAACGCTTCCGTCGTCCCCTTAAGAGTGAAGTAAAAATAGTTGTATCTCCCGGGGTGAAACGCATCGATATTCGTAAATATATTATATCTCGGATGCCGACTTCCGATCGATATTGCCGACCAGGAAAAGGATAGATACAGAGGAGAATCGACAGAACCGACGATCGTGAATTCATCCTCAATGAGCAGCATGGATTCATAGGTGCCTTCATCGATCATCACTCGAATTGTCTCGCCGAGAGAATAACTCCCGTCAATAACGGCTCGGTGCTCAACGACACACTCTTTGGGGGATTCCGGAAGTCTTCCCGAAACGAGACCGGGTATATTGATCGAATCAAAACCCTCACCGCCGGATATTGATTGCACCCGAACGTTGCGTGACTCGTCTCCGCGCACGTTCGAAACCGTTACGGAGCATCCCGGCATGAATCGTTCGATGCCATCGATCGAGGAAAACAGATCCGTATCCGCTCCGTAAAAACCGATCGGCGAGTATATCTGAGCATCGGCCAGCATTGCGGAATCGAAATACCGGTCCGCGGTCGCTCGCATCTCGTCGCCGGTCGAACGGACCCCCGCAAAAAGGGCGCAGCCGATCGCGACGATCGAAAAAATGGAAAGGAATCGGCCCATACTGCCGGTGATCGCCCGAACAATCCCCTTTCTCATCGTACGCTTCATCGCATTACCCCGTAATTTGATCAACGTCTATGGGAGAAGCGTTGAGCTCGACACCGATCACCGATCCGTTCTTCAGGTGGATGACACGGTCGGCGATCGGTGTATATGCGGAATTGTGAGAGATGATCACCACGGTCATGCCCCGTCGAAGACTCATGTCCCGAAGCAAGCGTAATATCGATTTACCGGTTTCATCGTCAAGCGCGCCGGTCGGTTCGTCGCACAGAAGGATCTTCGGATTCCGCGCGACCGCCCTGGCGATCGCGACCCGCTGTTGCTCTCCACCGGAAAGTTGTGACGGAAAGTTATTCAGACGATCGATGAGACCGACCTGCTCCATGACGGTCTTGGGATCCAACGGGTCCCGGCAGATCTCCGCAGCCAGTTCAACATTTTCGAGCGCCGTCAGATTCGGTATCAGATTGTAGAACTGAAAAACAAACCCGACCTCTTCCCTTCGAAATCGTGTCAATTCCTTCGGGGACAGATCACTGATGACCGTTTGATCGAGAACGACACGCCCCTCGTCGCACGAGTCCATTCCCCCAAGAATATTGAGTACTGTTGTTTTCCCCGCGCCGCTCGGGCCGGAGATGATCGCCGTTTCGCCCTTTTCGATCGAAAAGCGCACGTCAACGAGGGCCGGAATGACAAGTTCACCCATCCGGTACCGCTTGCCGACTCCAGTAAATTCAATGAATGCCATAGTTTCTCCGTCGAGATTTATGCGTCTCCGAGGGCTGCGAATTTGTCCATCATATTGAGCGCTTTCCCCGTACCGATGGCCACACAACTGACGGCATCCTCGGCGACAAATACATCGATGCCGATCTTGGTGGCGAGCATGCGGTCAAGTCCATAGAGAAGTGCTCCTCCTCCGGTCATGACGATACCACGCTGGCTGATGTCCGCCATCAGTTCCGGCGGCGTCCGCTCAAGGACCGAGTGGACCGCGTCGAAGATCTGCGCGACCGGCTCCTCTAACGCTTCGAGGATCTCCGTGGATGAGACGGTGACCGTCGCCGGAAGACCTGTGATCAGGTTTCTTCCCCGAACATCCATCGTCGCTTCCTCTTCCCGGGGATAGGCGCAACCGATCCGGATCTTCAGTTCCTCGGCGGTCTTCTCTCCGATCAGGACATTATGCTTGCGGCGGACGTGCTTGACGATCGCGTCGTCAAACTTGTCGCCCGCGACCTTCAAAGAAAAGTCGACGACCGGCTCGCAAAGAGAAATGACGGCGATGTCCGTCGTTCCTCCGCCGATATCTACAATCATGGATCCGCACGCCTTCGTGATGTCGATACCCGCTCCGATCGCGGCCGCAATCGGCTCGCGGATCAGGAAAACGTCCTTGGCTCCGGCATGACGGCACGCATCCTCAACGGCTTTCTGCTCGACCGGCGTGATGACGGAGGGCACGCAGACGACGATCGTCGGCTTGAAATAAGTCGCGCGGATCCCGTGACACACGCGGCCGATAAACGCCTTCAGCATGACTTCCGTGACCTTGAAATCGGAAATAACTCCATCACGCAACGGCCGGATCGCTTCGACCACGCCCGGTGTTCTGCCGAGCATAAGGCTGGCACTCTCACCGACAGCAAGAACCTTTCCGGTCTTGGTGTTGACGGCGACCACCGAGGGTTCCTTCAAAATGACGCCGCGTCCCCGTACATATATCAAAACACTGCTGGTACCCAAATCGATACCGATGTCCATACCAAATCCCATGTGATGCTCCTTTATCTATAAATGGCGAATCGGATCCACCGTACGAAAGCAAAATACAAATCAACTCCGTTAATGATACAATAAAAAAGACATCGATTCAATTGCAATTACGTTCACACAATGATCACAAGCGAGGGAATTCGTGTATAAGAAGCTCTTAGGATGCTTGCTTTTGGCGGTCGGAAACGTCGGGCTCGTTTTTCGCGGGATCCTTCCCGACCCGGTTCAGGAAATTTTCGTGCTTCTCGGACTCCTGTCCATTCCGATTTTCGCGCACGCTCTCGTGATCGGGTTTTTCCGAACCCGGGACTCCGCCGCTTATTTTCTTCGTCTTACCGTCTTTGCTTCGCTGACGCAATTCATTATTTATCTCTATATTTCACGCTCGGGGCCGGGACGGCCGGAAATGTTTCTCAATCCGATGTATATCCTACTCATCGGCTTCGGTTTGATCTACGGGCTCGAAATACTCATTCCGTGCGGTCCCCAACGCATCGCCTCCATGCGTCTCTTGGAGGCGAACACTCAAACCAAGTCCGATCGATTTGACGTTCGTATCAGCTCCAGGGATATGATCGAGTGGCCGGACGGTCTCAAGGTCCCCGACTGGCCGATCGTGACCCTACAGTTGTTCGGGATCTCTCTGGTCGTTTTCTGCCTCGTTCTGCCGATCTTCCTGCCGATCGAGTACGGCTTGTTCGGTGTTCTTCTCATCGCCATTTTTTACGCGATCGAAAAGGTCGTTTCGGGCCGCAAGGCCGTTGCGGCGTTTTTCTGTATGCTGATGCTGATCGCGGCTTATACGTATCTCCTGTACCGTTTGACCGGGAAATTTGATCCGGTCGGCGTGTCCATCGCGACGCTTTTCATCTGCTACCTGCCCGAAAAATCGAGACGCCCGAAGCGATGGGCGCAATACGCCTTCTACGCGTTCTTCCCGCTCCACATCCTGGTGATCCTCCTGATCCGCTTTTTTCTCTTCGGATAAACATCAAATTTGCGATCATCGCGCCCGCACCGTCGAGTTTAAAGCCTGATCCACTCAGCGACTTTCAAACGATTCGGGAGCATCCAGAAGCTTTCGGATCGTATGGATGACCCCGTTACTGCTATTCGCCGGTGCCCGGTACCCTGCGTTCTCCAGCAATTCGGGGTGCGCATTATCCATCGCGAATACGTATTTCGCTTCCGCCAGAAGCTCCGTATCATTTAGGTAATCGCCGAATGCGGCAATCTCGTCTCGAGTGACCCCCAAGCGCTTCGCGATTGCCTGAAGGTCTCTTCCCTTATTGACATCCGGAAGAGACACATCAAGCCAGATATCCCCCGACATCGTCACACGTAAGTCCGGCTTTAATTTTTCGAAAATCGGCAGTAAAAATTCTCCGTTTCATCCGATTCGTATATTGGGGATAATAAACCATTCCGCCGATCGGTTTTGAGTGGCTTCCCACCAGCATATCGTATTGGTGATTCCCCTGTCTATCTGTTATAATCTTTTGAAGTAAAAGCTTACGCGCACCCTCTTTGAGCCGGTGCGCGAACCATTTTATACCAAGCGAGGCGATGATTATGGCATACTCGATTAAAACAGACAAGAAATGGCAGAAGCGCTGGGAAGAAACCGAGCTTTATAAGTTCGACCCGGACGCGAAGGACAAGAAGCTCTATTGCCTCGAGATGTTCTCGTACCCTTCGGGTGCCAACCTCCACGTCGGCCATTGGTATAACTTCGGCCTAACGGACTCCTGGGCGCGCATGAAGCGCATGCAGGGCCATAATGTCTTTCATCCGATGGGCTTTGACGCCTTCGGCCTTCCGGCGGAGAACTATGCGATCAAGACCGGAATCCACCCGCAGGACTCTACGCTCAATAACATCCGCACGATGGAGAAACAGCTTCGGGAGATCGGCGCAACCTACGACTGGAATTACGAACTCGCGACCTGCATGCCCGATTATTACCGCTGGAATCAGTGGATTTTCCTACGCCTTCTCGAAAAAGGCCTTGCCTACCGTAAGAACGCGCCGGTCAACTGGTGCCCGCAATGCAACACCGTCCTCGCGAACGAACAGGTGATCGAAGGTGCGTGTGAGCGTTGTTCCGCCGAAGTCGTCCGAAAGAATATGACACAGTGGTTTTTCGCGATCACGAAGTACGCGCAGGAACTCCTGGATTTCCTTCCGAAGCTCGACTGGCCGGAGAAGACCAAGAAGATCCAGACCAACTGGATCGGCCGCTCCGAGGGCGCGCAGATCTCCTTTCTCTGTGAAAAGGACGGAAAGCCTCTGACCGATTCCGACAATAAACCCCTGAAGCTCGACGTCTTCACGACGCGAGCGGACACGCTTTTAGGTGTGACCTATGTCGTCGTCGCTCCCGAATCCGAGATCTGCGATTTTTTGACGACCGACGAGTGTCGCGAAAATGTCGCCAAGTATCGGGAGCAGACCCAGAAGGTCAGCGACATCGACCGCATGTCAACGACGCGCGATAAGACCGGCGTGTTTACCGGCTCTTTCGCCATCCATCCGATCACCGGCGAAAAGGTCCCGATCTGGGCGGC
>JAFGGR010000108.1 GCA_016930475.1 Clostridiales bacterium
GCCGTCGTGTGATGAAGTTTCTCGATATCCGTCGCGATACGAACGGTGTTCTTCGATGTGCCGCCTCCGGCCCCGTAAGTGACCGACATATAGTCCGGCGCGAGAAACGAAAGCGCCGAGACGGCCTCGGCGACCGACTCGTATCGGTCGTCCGTTTTCGGCGGAAACACCTCGAACGACAAGGTGACCGGCTTGCTATGGATAATGTCGATGATTTTCATTGTGTGCTCCAAGGTCTCGATAGTGAATATATTTTAGCATAACACAAAGAAAAGGGGCATCCTATAAAGGTTGCCCCATAATCATTCTGTACTTTCAATAAACTACGCTATGTTACAACATATTCGGTGATTACTAAATCCCCGGCATTTGTGATTGTGACTCCGATTTTGATTGATTTACTCTTCCTTATTGTCTCATTGTAAGACATCGGATCGATCGTCAGCAAATTACCGTCCAAAGTGGCTGTTCCGTTATAAAAAGCCGATATCTGCGTTCCATCCGGAACAATAAACACAATCGCATCCCATGTCTCTGTCGTTGTAGTGATGTTAGTTACGGTAAACTCGTACTGATAATAGTAGAGTCCTCCGGACAGCCAAGTGTTTGTCTGCGCTAATGTGATGGATAAATTCGGATTCGGTTGCGGCAAAACAGGTGCCGGTTCCACCGGATCAGGATCCACCGGATCGGGATCCGCCGGATCAGGGTCTACCGGATCAGGGTCTACCGGATCAGGATCTACGGGATCAGGGTCCACAGGATCCGGGTCAGGTACCGGAGTATAACTGTCCGTTTCTCCGTAACTTGCCGAACGCAATGCCTCAACATCCGCTCTGGCTGTGTTATACCCATCGGAATAGTGCAATTCAACCTTAGTCTTGGTGTCGTTGGATCGTTGAATGTTCTGAACCACATTCACTCCTACAAGTCCTGTCAGTATAACTATGATACCGACGACTACAAGCATTTCGATCAGTGTAAAACCCTTCTTGTTTTTCATATTACCACCCCCGCTTCGCGGTACGAAAAAGACATCTGCCCTTACATTCACTATTTTACCACGATTTCTCTCGGATTCACATTGTTGTGAACATATTTCACATTTCATTCACGACATTCTCGCGGCAATTTGATATTTAGGGGCTTATTTTATGGCGTTTGTGCGATATTCATTAATTTTGTCAAAGTATTCTTTGTTTTCGCGTCTCACACAATTGTGTCGGACCCAACCTCTTTCTCGGAGATCACATAACCGAGCAGAGCTGTACGGTCGTTTTTTACTTCCCCGCAAATGACTTTTTGCAGGAGATCTTCCAGTAATTTGCCGATTTCAGGACCTTCCTTCATCCCGATTTGAATCAGATCCGCTCCGTCGATCGCCAGGCTCCTGATCGAAAAGCAATCGGCTCTCGCCACGCAATCACGGACTGCCTCGCGCGTCTCCAGTAGCGGGGCGATCCGATCCGCAGAAAGCTCCGACTGCGCTTTCGCGTCCGCAATTTTTAAATCGATCAATCGATGGATCGTTTCCGCGCCGTATTGATTCAATCGACGTTTGACGGTCTTTTCGTCCGGGGAGATCGGTACACAATGGATCCGGATGAGCTCTTCGACCGAGGTCCTTGTTCTCGTGTCACATTTCATGCGAAGGAGGATCTCCGACGCCATTCGCGCTCCCTCTGCGTCATGTCCGTAAAAATGACCGATCCCCTCATCGTCGAGCGTGAAGGTCTTCGGTTTGCCTGCATCGTGGAGCAGGGCAGCCAGACGGATCACCTTTTCGGGCGGCACGCCCTCGACGACGCGAATCGTATGCGCCCATACGTCATACTTGTGGTACGGATTTCTCTGATCAAAATTCCGCATGGCCAGTAACTCGGGAATGATGATCGCAAAAATATCGGCATAGTCTTCCAGGATCGGCCGGACAAACCCACCGCACAAGAGACCGGTAAACTCGGTCCAGATCCGCTCCGCGGCGATGTGTCGAAGCAGAGGCGCCTGAGCCGACAACGCCGCTGAAGTTTCCGGTTCGATGGTAAACCCGAGTACCGAAGCAAAGCGAAGCGCGCGAATGACCCGAAGCGCATCCTCGCGAAAACGGTCCGACGCATCCCCGACGCACCGGATCAAATTCTTCCGAATATCTTCAAGGCCACCGGTATAGTCGCGTAGGATCCCTTTTTCGTTCAGGACCAACGTGTTGATCGTAAAATCGCGACGGACCAGATCCTTTTCGAGCGAAGGGGTGAATTCGACATAGTCCGGTCGTCGGCCGTCCGAATAGGCCCCCTCGGTCCGGTACGTCGTGATCTCCACCGGCCTCCCGTCGACGATCACGGTCACCGTCCCATGCTTTATCCCGGCATCCAGGGTCTTCCGGGCAGAAAACAGTGCCAGCATCGCTTCCGGCTTCGCGTTGGTCGTCAGGTCGTAATCCGTCGGAGTCCGGCCCATGCAAAGATCCCGGACCGAGCCGCCGACGAGCCAAGCTTCGCAGCCGCTCGTCGACAGCACCTCCATGCAATTGAGCACGGGGTCCGGGATCTGAAGATGGTATTGTGTCCTTTTTTCGATCATTACTGACTCATCGCACGCTGGTATGCCGATCGACGATCCGGGCAGTCGCATAGAGTAGGACCGCCACCAGAACCGGTAAGATAAGATACGATCCGATCCCGACCAGCCCCGCATTCGAGACGGGCTCGCCGTTACGAATGGTTTCTATGAACCATTCTAACATGTTCCGCGATACGATGCGGAAGGATAATTCACCGGCTTCCGTCGTCTGTACTGCAAAAGCGAGGGGAACGAGTGCCATGGCGGCCATGCTGACGATCTGGAGCACGAAGTAGAGGACCACGTACACCAGAATCGGACCCCCGATACCGTATTTGTGGAGCTTCGACGTACTTCCGAGCGAAACGGAGAAAAAAATCTGCGTCAGTCCGGAGACAATGGAAAGAATAAATAGTCCGATGATCGAAACAATCACGGTCACCTCATGTCCGCGAAGTCCGAACGCCTGCCAGAAAATCTTCAATTGATCGAAAATTTCAGCGAGCGTTGTTCCGGTTCCCTTCGCAAAAATGATGATGAGCAGGACCATGCACGCCGCTAAGACCAAGTAACTGATCGCCACCCACACAAAAGACACCAGAAACTTACTCCACATCAGAAGATGAGGCTTCACGGGTAAAGTATGGGAAAGGTACGCTTCGTTACCGCACATTGTTTTGTAATAACGCCAGACGATCAGAGCATAGGTGATGATCACCTCGGCGATGAGCATGATGATCAGAAGACCCATGGTAATTCCGACGATGGCTTCCAGATTCAAAGCGACGCTGACCGTCATCATACCCGCAATGAACACGGTCAACAAAAACACAAAAGGGATCACTCTTCTCGTCGCACGAAACTCGTGCTTTACAAGCTTACTAAACATGAAAACACCTCCCGAAAAACTTCATCTACACTCTTTCCGTACTTTTCGCGGATCTTGTCCACTTCCTCATGCAGTTTGATCTCACCGAATCCGAGGAAGATCACGCGATCGAAGATCCGTTCGACATCCGCGATCAGATGCGTCGCAAAAACCATCAGCGAATCCTCGCTGTACTGTTTCAACACCGCATCCAAAATGACACTGCGCGTCGCCGGGTCCACTCCGCCGATCGGCTCGTCCAAGAGATATACTCTCGCCTGTCTCCCCATGACCAGCGTCAGTTGAAGCTTCTCCTGCATCCCCTTGGACATGGTCTTGATCCGTTGTTTCGGATCGAGCCGGAGTTGCACGAGCATCTCCATCGCTTTGTTACGGTCGAAATCGGAATAAAAATCATTAAAACAGTCGATGGCATCGACACAACGCATCCAATCGCTCAGGTAGGTCTTTTCCGGCAGATACGAAACCATCGCCTTGGTCTCGACACCCAAAGGCTTGCCGCCGATCCGGACGGTCCCCGTATAGTCGCTCGTCAGGCCGGCAAGAATCTTCAACAGCGTCGTCTTGCCCGATCCGTTCGGCCCGACCAGACCGACGATCTGTCCGGGCTCCAGAGAAAGATTCATGTCTTTGAGAACTTCCTTGGTTCCGAAACTCTTGTTCAGGTTTTCGATCATAATCATACTCATCTTGTTCCTCTCCTTACCTTATCTCAAACTCACCCGCCGATATTTCCCTCGCTCAGATATCGCCCGGTCATGGCCAGTATTTCCTCGGAACCGAAGCCCAAAAGCGACATTTGTTCCGCATAATCACTGATCTTCCTTGCCGCCAGATTGGCACGGATCTCGCGCACGACGCCCTCATCCTTTGTGATGTATCGTCCGCTGGTCCGCTCCGAGAATACGAGATTTTCCCGCTCCAGTTCGGACAAGGACCTTTGGACCGTATTCGGGTTTACCTGATACCGGATCGCCAGATCCCGAACAGTATCGACCCGACCGCCGATCGGCCAGGTTCCGTTCGCGATACTCACCTTGAAAATATCTACTAACTGAAGATAAATCGGTGTTTTATCATCAAACTCTTCAAACAATTTTCGCTCCTTTCTCCACGATTTATACCGCGGTTATTTTCGAAAAGCAATGTTTAAAAACTGCAGTTCTTGTACTACCTGCTTAATACAATAATACGGGAGCCCCTCATTTGTCAACCTAAATTTGTAAACAAAGCGCTCTTTTGTGACGAAAGTGAAAATAATGACGCGAATCTTATGGAATTCACCCCGAAAAACCGTGTATGATTCGTATATAAATAAGTGAAGGGGTATATATTGCCCCGGAAGGATGACACGCGTGTTAAACGGTCAGCCGATATCGGATGAGACGGTATTGCTCGCTCAAGAAGGAGACGCTCGGCTTCGGGATGATATCATCGCAAGCAGTGTACCTTGGGTCAAGAAGTTGGTGCGGAAGCACACCTTCATACTTTCCGTCGAAAACACCGACGAGTTCAGTATCGCACTGGACGCTTTGAACACCGCGATCGACCGCTTCTCCGCAGAGAAGCAGATTCCCTTCCGGATGTATGCTTCCATCATCATTCGGAACCGGCTCATCGACTGGAATCGACAAAGAAGTTCGGTCAGTCGGGAACAGAGTTTTACGGACCTGGATAACGGACCGATCCCTTATGTGGATCGGTTGGAAGATTCATCAAGCGGCATCGCTTTTGCGGACATTGAGTCCGAGGACTCGATGATCGAAGTCGAGTACAGACTGTCGCTATTTGGATTAAAGTTGGACGGGCTGGTTGACCACTTCCCGAAGCAACGTTCGACACTCTTGTTCTGTGTCCGAGCCGCCCGAGTTCTTTCGGACGACAAGGAACTTTTCGAAAAAACGATGGAAGGCAGGCGCCTTCCCGTTTCCGAGATCGCCCGTCGGATGGGCGAACCGGTAAAGAGAGTGGATAAACACCGCTCATGCATATTGTTACTGTCCATACTGCTGCAAAGCGACCTGTTTTTGATCAGATCCTACGTGGCGATACTCGAAAAGGAGGCAAAATTGTGAATCGCGGAGTCGTTTTATCTGTCAATGAAACTTCGGCGGTCGTCTTCACTTCCGATTGCCGGCTCGTTAAAGTGTCGAGCCAAAAAGGTGTGATCCTGGGTCAGGAAATCATTATCGAGACCCCGAGAGCCACTCAGCGCAAAGGAAGCAGGATGCTTCGGCCGTTGCTTGCTTTTGCGGCGGCTCTGTTTGCCGTAATCGCGGGAGTCATCATTTCGCAGAGTATTCTGACTACACGCACGTATGCCGTCCTATCCGTGGACGTCAATCCGAGTTTGCAGTTTTCCCTCAATAAGGACCTCATCGTTACGGATGTTCAGGCGTTGAATGCCGACGCCGGACGCCTGCTCATCAAGGAGAGTTTCAAGGGTCTCACCTGGCAGGAAGCTGTCGACGCTTGGCTCCTCTGTCTCGAGGAGAACGGTTATGAAGAAGTCGGAGACGTACTGATATCAGCAGTCATGCCCGAAAAGGATGCTTTGCTCAAAGCACAGTTGATGTTGTTTGAAGAAACTTCCGGTCAGGGCGAAGGTGCTCAGGCACGCATTCATGTCATCTACTCACACGACGGAAGCGTATCCGAATCCGCACAAGAGAACGGATTGTCCGTCGGAATGCAGATGTTGGTCAACCAATCCGCCGCACAACGCGGTCCTTGGACAGAAGATAATATCAAGGCCGCCTCGCTCGGCGAGCTGGTGCGCCTCTTGGCACAGGACGGACAGATGGATCAGACCCGTATTACCGTCGAACACACGACCCATACCGGCAAAGACGAGACCGATCCCGCCGACCCGACCAAGCCGAGCACACCCGCGGATACACGCCCGAGCGCCGACCCGACCAAGCCGAGCACGCCCGCAGATACACGACCGAGCGCCGATCCGACGAAGCCGAGCAC